>NZ_CM001466.1:2742318-2750542 GCF_000231055.2 Saccharomonospora azurea NA-128
GCGTCGCTGGCGGATGCGAGCCACGCCTTCGCCCTGCTCGACCTCGGCCGTGGTCGCCACGACGCGGCCTTGCACCACCTCGACGCCGCGCCACGCGGTGGTGTGACCGGGTGGCTGCCGACCGCCGCGGCGCTGGCCGAAGCCACGGCCCGCACACACAACGCGGACACCGACCCGGCCGCCCGGCACCGCCGCTGGCACCGGGCCCGGGACGCCGTCGACGCGTACGCGCAGGCGACCCGGCACAGCGGGACCGACCGGACCCGGGCCGTGACACTGCGCATGCGGGCGTTGCTCGCCGAGTGCGCGCCCGAGGGCTGCGCCGACGAACCGGACGCGTTGTACGCGCGGGCCGTCGACCTGCACCGGCGGGACCCGCACGCCGCCTTCGACCGCGCCCGCACCGAACTCGGGTACGGGGAGTTCCTGCGCCGTCGACGTCGGACCACGGAAGCCCGTGCTCACCTCCGGACGGCGAGCACGATCTTCGAGAAGCTGGGGGCGCAAGCGTGGGCGGAGCGAGCGCGGACGGAACTCCGTGCGAGCGGGGAGCAGCTCCGCCCGCACGCCGCGGGCTCGTCGGAGCTGATCGCCCGCCTCACCCCGCAGGAACAGCGCGTCGTCGGACTCGCCGCGGACGGACTGAGCAACCGCGCCATCGGCGAACGGTTGTTCCTCAGTCCGCGCACCGTCGGCTACCACCTGTACAAGGCGTTTCCGAAGCTCGGGGTCGCCTCGCGCCGCGAGTTGGCCCGGCTCGGACTGCCCGGCTGAGGCCGCGCCGGCCGTGCCACACTGCGCAACGTGGAGTACCAACTCACGGCCGAACTCGCGTCCCCACCCGAGGCACCGGACCTCGACCCGTTGCAGCAGGTCGGCGTCGTCTCCCTGCTCGACGACCGGCTGACCAGCCTCGCGAGCATCGAGGGCCCGGACGGCATCGAGATCATCCCGATCGAGCACTCCCTCGAAGCGCACCTCGACGGCGCCGTCGTCCACTGGTTGCTGGACGCGCCCGCGTTGGCGCTCGCCGAGGAGGCCACCCGCGCCGTGCTGGAACAGATCGTCGACGAGACCGATCTGCTCGCCGGCTGGGAGGTCAAACACTGCGCCGTGACGGCCACCGACGACCAGCTGGCGAGCGCACTCGCGGCGTCCCTGGAACCGGGCGAGGTGCCCGACACGCTGCCCGCCGACCTCACCGAAGGCGTGGTGGGGCGCGCCTACGTGCTCGGCTCCGACGAGGTCGACGACATCGAGGCCGCCAGGTCGGAGGCCGAGCTGCAGGACCGCAGGGCGAGCCTGCTCCGGGCGGGCGAGCTCCTCCGCGCGTTCGACCTGGGCGCCTTCGGCGACCTCGACGAGCAGCAGGCCCGGTACGTGGCCGGGGCGCTCATGCACGGCGTCGAGATGCTCACCGACGAGCTGTTCGGCGACGTTCAACTGCTGGACGACGAGGACGCGACCGCCGACGAGGTGGAGGCGCTGTGGGCGGTGGACGAGCTGCCGCCGCAGTACACGGACCGGTACACCGCCCTGTTCGCCAAGCAGCTCCTCGTCACCACGGCGATCCTGGGCCACCGGCTCACCCGGGAAGGGTGGCGCGGTCCCCTGTCGGTGGCCGAGGCGCTCGCGCTGCGGATCGCGGAGTCGCGCGCCGAGGTGGAGCTCGATCTCGCCGAGGTGATCGATCCCGACGACGTCGACGGCGTGTACACGGCGTTCAACGCGCACGCGCTGGGCGGACTCGACCTGGACCTGCTCTACTCCGTCCCCGAGTTCGAGCTGTCCGACGACCTGCTCTTCGACAGCTGGTTCCAGCCGCGTGCCGACGCCGGCGAGACGACGCCGCACCCGTACCTCACCGACGAGGACGACCGGGACGCCGACGAGGGTTAGCCCGTCGGGCGTTTCACTCCGGTCGCCTGCCCCGGAGGACGCGGGGCATCACGAACCAGAGCACCGTGAACGTGCCGCCGACGAACGCCGCCAGCACTGCCATCACGACGCCCCCGAAGATCACCTTCACGATGAGGGCGACCGTGAGCGTGACGGCCACCGCGAGACACACCAACCCCGCGACGACCACGCGGTTGCCCACCCGCAGGATCTGGGTGCGCTGCCCCTCCCGGAAGAGGAGCCGATGCCACGCGGCGGGCGCGGTGAGCAGGGCCGTCGCGGTCGCGGTGAACAACACCGTCACCAGGTAGAGCCCCTTCTCGAACCCACTCGCCGCGCGGAACAGCTCGGTGAACGCCACGGCGAGGAGGAAACCGAAGAGGATCTGCACGCCCGCCTGGGCGACGCGCAGTTCGGCGAGCAGCTCGTTGAGGTTGCGCGCGAGCTGCTGGTGGCGGGGTTCGCCGCGGTCGGTCACGTCTTCACCTTCACCGGCTCTCCGGTGACCACCACGGGGTCCGGTCGCGACCGCTCGTGCCAACCCAGCGCGGTCACCGAGCACACCACGACGGCCAACCCCAGCCACTGCGTGGCCGACAGGACGGCGTCGAGCACGGTGACGCTGATGATCGCGGCGGTGGCGGGGAAGGCGAGCTCGGCCAGCGTCGCCCGCGCGGCGGGCGTGGCCTGCATCCCCACGTAGTAGAGGCTCAGCGCGAGCAGTCCGGGCACCACCGCCAGCAGGACGAGCCCCAGCGCGTTGTCCCAGCCCACCGCGAACGGGCTGCCCTGCGCGGCCACGATGACCGCGGCCACGGGCAGGCCGACGCTGAACCGCAGCGCCGTGACGTCACGGGGCCGGAGCTTCGCCGACACCAACCTCCCCAGCACGGTTCCGCCTGCCCACAGGGCTGCCGCCCCCAACGCGAGGAGCGCCGTGCGCAGGGCCGACACCTGCACCTGCAGCGGATCGGCGAACGCCAGCAGCCACGCACCCACCAGCGCGGGCACGGCGAACAGCAGGTACCCGGCGCGCAGCCGTTCACCCAGCACCACGAACGCGGCGAGCATCGCGAACAGCGGCTGCAGCTTCTGCAACACCAGCGGCGTCACCGGATCGCCGGTCTGGAACGCCGCCGTGAACAACGCCGTGGCCAGCGCCGACGCACCGCCGCCGATGACGAGGACGGCGATCCACTCCCGCCAGCCGCACCGCGCCAGCGCCCGCAACGCCGACGGCAGGAACGGCAGCAGGAACAGCACGACGATCACGTGCTCCCAGAAGACCACGGAGGCGGCGGGCAGCTCTCCCGCCAGCGGCAGCCTGAGCAGACCGTCGGTTCCCCAGAGAGCCGCGGCGATGGCCACGAGCCAGGTGCGATCGGAGTGGCCGGTTCGGACCGGTTCAGACGATGTCGGCACGCACCCAGGCTACGAGCCGACGCCTCGACGGCTCCGCACGAGCTCAGAAAACTGAGACGTACTCGGACGTGTGATTCGCGTTGCGGCCCCTCCGGGCAGCTGGTTAGGACAGACCATGCGCTCTCGAATCATCGCCGTTCTGACCACGCTCGTCACCGCCGCGACCATGACCGTCGCGACCGCGCCCGGCGCGCCCGGCGCGTCCGCCGCGTCCACCGACGACAACCGGCTGACCGCCGTGGTCACCACGTTCCAGGACCACCACCACGGCAAGGCCGTGACCTACGACGCCAGGCTCGTGCCGGTGGGCGCGCTGGCCGGTGTCGCGGTGCGGCGGTCGAAGTCCGACACCGTCACCGAACTCGAGGTGTACGGGCTGTCGCCGCACCGGGCCTACGGCGCCCACGCGCACGTGAAGCCGTGCGGACCGACCGGCGCCGCCGCCGGCTCGCACTACCAGCACGTGCAGGACCCGAAGCAGCCGTCGACCGACCCCGCCTACGCCAACGCGGAAAACGAGATCTGGCTCGACTTCCGCACCGACTCCTACGGGGCGGGTTCGGCGAAGTCGGAGGTCGCGTGGACGTTCGACGAGCGGCGCCCGGCCTCCGTGGTGATCCACGAACGCACGACCTCGACCTCCGAGGGCGAGGCCGGAACCGCCGGAAACCGCCTCGCCTGCATCAACGTGCCGTTCTGAGGCACGCCGAGACACGGTGTCCGTCTGAGCTCCACACCGTCGACAGGCCTGCGGCGCGACGTCGACAGGCCTGCGGCGCGACCCCGATGCGCCGCAGGCCTTTCTCGTGCCGATCCCCGTTTCGGCCGCTGTGCATCACCCTTCCTCTGACATACGGTGACACCTCGGTGACCAAGGCAGGGGCAGATGGACGACGACGCGGACGACAGGAAGGCCAGGTCCGGCTGGGGAGAACTGGGACCGAAGTGGATCACCGCTGTCGCCACCCTCATCACCGCGCTGGCGGGTACGGGCTTCATCCTCGGCCGGTCCACCGCCCCGGATCGCGGGGACCCGGGGCGAGGCCCCGACGACACCGCCACCGTCACGGTCACCGAGAACGCGCCCGACGAGCAGGTGGGCGGCGAGACGAGCACCCCCACCGACCCCGCCGTGCACTGGGCGGGTGAGTTGACGTTCGACTCGAACGCGAAGGGCTACAACCTCGACGTCCTGCCACCCACGCACACCGCGGGCCGCTACGTCGAGATCTTCATCGACGCGCTGGAATCGCACGGCGACGCGGCGACCTTCACCGTCTGGAAGAGCGCGGGGGTCCCGGGCAAGGACGACTGCGCCGCCGCGGTGGCCGACGAGGGCGTGAGCCGAATCAACCCCGTCGTGGAGAACAACCACATCTGCGGGCGAACGTACGAGGGGCGGATCTTCAGGATGACGATCGTCGCGACGAGCGGCGAGACCCAGGTCGACGTCGTCGTGTGGAAGTAGGCGGTACCCGGGCCGCTAGCGCGCCGCGTCGTAGCGCACCCGGGCCGCGGCGATCTCGCCCCGGTGCCGCTCGGCCCACTCGGTCAGCGCCCGCAGCGTGCCGTGCAGCTCGCGCGCCATGTCGGTGAGTGAGTACTCCACCTTCGGCGGCACGGTCGGGTACACGGTGCGGATCAACAGGCCGTCCCGCTCCAGCCTGCGCAGCGTCAGGGTCAGCATGCGCCTGCTGATGCCCTCCACGATCCGTTCCAACTCGGTGAAGCGCACCGGCCCGTGCGCCACGGCGACGAGGACCCCGATGCTCCACTTCCCGGCCACGTGATCGAGCACCTCGGCCAGTGGACAGGCTTCCTTCTCGAACGCCTCGGCGGCGGTGTCGCTCGTGGCGGCCGTGTCGGCGGTCCGTCCCGCACCCACGCCGACCTCGACGGACACATCCCTGTGACTCGGACGCGGGCGTCGTCTCGGGACTCTTCAACACCACACAGCAGTTCGGTGGGGCGCTGGGGTTGGCGAGCCTGCTCGTCGTCGCCTCCGTGCGCAGCGGCGACGCCGCGGCCGAGGGCGTGCCGGAACGCCTCGCCCTGCTCGACGGATACCGGCTCGCGTTCGGCGTCGCGGCGGACTCGCACTCACCGCACTGGCGGCGGCACTGCTGCTGGGCCGGCGCCCGGGTACACCGGCCGGGTGAACCGAGCGGCTCCGGCGCCGGAGACCCACGCACTCGATCGCCATCGCCACCAGCGACAATGGAGGGCGTGACCGCGATCCTGCCCAAGCCCGCCCTGCGGATCGGCCCGTACCAGGTCGATCCCCCGGTCGTGCTCGCTCCCATGGCGGGCATCACGAACGTGGCGTTCCGCCAGTTGTGTCAGGAGTACGGCGCGGGCCTCTACGTCTGCGAGATGATCACTGCTCGCGCCGTGGTGGAGCGGCACCCGGGAACCATGCACATGATGACCTTCGGACCCGACGAGAAGCCCCGGTCGATGCAGCTGTACGGCGTGGATCCCGCAACCATGCGCGAGGCCGTCAAGATCATCGTCGGCGAGGGTCTGGCCGACCACATCGACGCGAACTTCGGCTGCCCGGTCGCCAAGGTGACGCGCAAGGGCGGCGGCGCGGCCCTGCCGTACAAGCGGACCCTGTTCGCCAACATCGTGAGGGCGTCGGTGGAGGCGGCCGAGTCCGCCGGAGTGCCGTTCACCGTGAAGTTCCGCGTCGGCATCGACGACGACCACCACACCTTCCTGGACGCGGGCCGCATCGCCGAGGCCGAGGGCGCCGCCGCGGTCGCACTGCACGCGCGCACCGCCGCCCAGCGCTACTCCGGCAAGGCCGACTGGTCGCAGATCGCGCGCCTGAAGGAGGCCGTCACCAGCATCCCCGTGCTCGGCAACGGCGACATCTTCACCGCCCACGACGCACTGCGGATGGTGTCCGAGACGGGCTGCGACGGCGTCGTCGTCGGGCGCGGCTGCCTCGGCAGGCCGTGGCTGTTCGGCGAGCTGGAGGCAGCGTTCGCGGGCAGGCCGATTCCCGAGGGCCCGAACCTGGGCGAGGTCGCGCGCGTGCTGCGTCGCCACGCGGAGCTGCTCGTGCAGCAC
Organism: Saccharomonospora azurea NA-128; assembly: GCF_000231055.2. Taxonomy (GTDB): domain Bacteria; phylum Actinomycetota; class Actinomycetes; order Mycobacteriales; family Pseudonocardiaceae; genus Saccharomonospora; species Saccharomonospora azurea. The sequence continues at coordinate 2,748,715 of NZ_CM001466.1, forward strand.
GACGGGCCCGACAAGGCGATGCGCGACCTCCGCAAACACATGGCCTGGTACTTCATGGGCTTTCCCGTCGGCTCGCAGCTGCGACGCCGATTCGCGATGGTGTCGTCGCTCGACGAACTCGACGAGTTGATCACGCAACTCGACCACGACGCGCCGTTTCCCACCGACGCGCTCGGCCCGCGGGGCCGCCAGGGCTCACCGGGCAAGGTCACGTTGCCGTACGGGTGGCTCGACGATCCGTACGACCCGTGCGTGCCCGAGGGCGCCGACATGATGCATTCGGGCGGCTGACCAGGAGTCCGCTTGCCAAACGCAAGCACACTTCATTCGCGCCAGGCTGGGGTAGCCTTCACACCATGGGCCAGCGACGCTACGGGCAGTACTGCGGTCTCGCCCACGCCGTCGAACTCGTGGGCGAACGCTGGACCCTGCTCATCGTTCGCGACCTGCTCGTCGGTCCCAAGCGGTTCACCGAACTCCGCCGCGGGCTCGTCCGCATTCCCACGAACATCCTGTCGGCGCGGCTGAAGCGACTCGAAGCCGACGGCCTCGTGCGACGGCGGGTCCTTCCCCGACCGGCGAGCGCGGTCGTCTACGAGCTCACCGACTACGGGCGTGAGCTGGACGAGATCGTGCTCGCACTCGGGCGGTGGGGCGCCCGAACGCTCGGCGATCCGCACGAGGACGACCTCGTCACCCCGGATTCGATCATCACCGCGCTGCGGGCGACGTTCCGGCCGGAGGCGGCGGTGGGGCTCGATCTGATCGTCGAGCTGCGCGTGGGCGACGTCGTCGTCACCGCCCGGATCAACGACGGCGTGCTGACCGCGTGGGAAGGCAGTGCGTCCGACACCTCCGACACCTCCGACACCGAGGACACCACCGACACCACCAGGACTCCCGACGCCGTCCTGACGATCGGGCCGAGGCTGCGGGCGATGCTTGCGAGGGAGATCACACCCGCCCAAGCCCTCGCGGAGGGCACACTCACCGTGTCCGGAGAGCCGTCCGCCACCGACATCCTGGGTACCGTCTTCGCCCTGGACCCGTCGCCGACGAGGTCGCTCGCGGGCCTCGACAGCGAGCGTTAGACCAGCACGAACAGTGAACGCACACTGCGCCGTCCACGTGAATGTGGGAGGCAATACACCACCCTGCGTGGAGCGGTACCGTCCAGTACGGCAACGCTGAGTAAAAAGCTCACGCCATGGTGTCGTCACAAACGGCCGATATACGTACGATAACGAAAGCCGTCCTCGCGACGATCAACAAGCAGATGTGGGAGCCCCACAGGGCAACCTGAGCGAAGGGAGCGTGCGTGTCCGACGATCACGGCACTCCCGGCCTCACCTCTCAGGCTGAGGAATGGCGAGCACGCGCGCAGCGCAACCGCGAGGAGGCCGAGAGGAAGCGGCGCCGGGCGCTCGACAGCCAGGGCGGCATCAGCGTGGCCGAGATGCTCGCGCGACACGCCGCCGAGCGCGGGGCGTCGGAGTCCAACGGACGGACGCGGTCGGCGCGCCAGCGTCGACGGGCCGCGGCCGAGGACGAGACGGTGCTGCCGCGCCACTCGCGGCACGGCAGCGACGACCTTCCGGCCGAGGACGCCGACCCGGCTCCGTCCACGCCACCCACGCCACCGACACCGCCGTCCTCTCCGCACCAGACGGTGTCGCCCCCGTCGGTGCCCGCGATGCCACCGGCGTCGATTCCCTCCATGCCTCCGGTCGCCCCGCCGCCCCCGACGCACACCACCGGGCGCCACGGGCGGCCGAGCGCACCCGAACCGCCGCCCTCCACCACGCGCCCCGGCAGCCGGATCGTCCTC
>NZ_CM001466.1:2750642-2899767 GCF_000231055.2 Saccharomonospora azurea NA-128
CCACCCGCGCCGACGAACGGCAACCCGCTCCCGCCGCGGGTCCGCGCGACGACGCGGACCTCGCCCGTGCCTCCGCCCGAGCCGCCGGTGACACCACCGGCCCCGCCGCCTCTTCCCGCCGAGCCGGACGCCGCCGACCCCGAGGACTTCGCGGCACCCGCGGCGGCTGTTGCACCCCCGGCACCGCCGGCACCCGCGGCACCGTCCGCCCCGCCCCGGCCCCGGCGGCGACCGCTTCCCGAACGCCCGGAGCGGTCGCTCGAAGACCGGCTCACGATGACCGACCAGCTGGAGCCGATCGACGACTCCACCAAGTACCGCCGCAAGATCGACGAGTCGCTGGCACGGTTCTCCGCCGCACACGACGAGCTCGAGGCGGAAGAGCGGAAGAAGCGCCAGAAGCGGGCGCGCCTGCTCGAACACACCATGACGGCGTTGCAGCGCGTCGTGCCCGTGGGCTCGAAGACCCCCCGTCGGGGCGGCCCCCGCAGCACCCACACCGACCCCGACGACGACGGGGAACCTGCACCGGCCGGGTCCGTCGCCGCCTCCGACGCGCCGACCTCGTCCGACCCCGCCTCACCCGATCCCGACCCGGCCGACTCCGACTCGCTCGACCCGGCCGACGCTGCCGACGAGCCGGCTTCGGCGCCCACCGAAGCCCCGAACCCGGCGGTCCGACGCCGCGTCCTCGCCTCGCGCGCGACCGCGATCGTCATCGCCACCCTCGTCTTCCTCGCCAGCGGCGTGGGCTGGGGCGCCAAGACCTGGTTCGAGGGCCAGTTCAACGAGATCGCGGCCCTCGACGAGGACTCGTCGGACATCCGCCGCGCCTCGGCCCAGCTCGGTGACGAGAACTTCCTGATCGTCGGCTCCGACACCCGCGAGGGCGCCGAGGACGGCGAGAACGTCGGTACGGCCGAGACCGTCCAGGGCGCCCGGTCCGATACGGTGATGCTCGCCCACGTGCCCAAGGACCGTCGGCGTGTCGTCGTGATCTCCTTCCCGCGCGACCTGGAGATCTCCCGGCCCGAATGCCGGCGCTGGAACTCGGCCACGGGCGAGTACGGCGAGCCGGTGCCGGCGGCCGACGCGGTCAAATTGAACTCCGCGTTCAACCTCGGTGGTCCCCGCTGCGTCACCAAGGTCGTCCAGCAGATATCGGGCATGAAGATCAACCACTTCGTCGGCATCGACTTCCAGGGCTTCAAGGGCATGGTCGACTCCGTCGGCGGCGTCACCATCCACTTCGACGAACCCATGCGTGACGCCGAACTGGGGCTGATCGTCGCCGAGACCGGCGACGTGGTGCTCAAGGGCGACCAGGCGTTGAGCTTCGTGCGGGCCCGCAAGGTGTACGGCGACCCGACGTTCTCTGACTACGGCCGGATGCAGCGGCAGCAGCAGTTCCTGTCCTCCCTGCTGAGCCGGGTGATGTCCGGCGACGTGCTGCTCGACATGGGCAAACTCACCGGCTTCGTCCAGGCCTTCGCCCGCTCCACGTTCGGCGAGAACATCGGCGTGGACCAGATGATGACCCTCGCGCAGTCGATGCGGGGCATGGACTCGGGCAAGGTCACCTTCCTGACCGTTCCCACCGTCGGCGAGGCGAACGAGCGCGGCAACGAGGTGTTGCTGGAGGCCGAGACGGACGCGTTGTTCAGCGCGCTCATCGAGAACACTCCCCTGCCGGGCGAGGAGGAGGAAACCCCGCAGGACACCCGGGTCGGGCAGGGCTCCGACGGCCCCGACTCGGCGCGGACGCAGCAGGCCGCTCCCGCCTGACAGGGGCCGGACACGGTCACCCGCCAGGAGGACAGCCGGGGTTCACGGGGCGTTCATCCTGCTGTACGGCAGGGGTGCTAACCCGGACGTAGAGTGACGGGCATGCGCGAGGCTTACCACGTCGAACTCGAAAATCTGGCCACGAGACTGGCCGAGATGTCCGTCCAGGTCGCGGATGCGATGGAACGGGCCACGAAGGCTCTGCTGGAGTCGGATCTGAAGCTGGCCGAGCAGGTCATCAGCGACGACAGGCTCGTCGACGACGCCCGTGCCGACTGCGAGGAGCAGGCCTACGCCCTGCTGGCTCTGCAGGCGCCCGTGGCCACCGACCTGCGGATCGTGCTGGCCGCCATCCACGCCGCGGAGAGCCTGGAGCGGATGGGAGACCTCGCTCTCCACGTGGCGAAGGCCGCCCGGCGTCGCCACCCCGATCCGGTCCTGCCGGCGAACGTCCAGCCGTACTTCGCCGACATGGGCACGATCGCGGTGCGGCTGGCCCGGAAGGTCGAGCAGATCATCAAGACGCGGGACGTCGAGGCCGCCCGCAGCCTGGAGGACGACGACGACCACGTCGACGACATCCACCGGCACCTGTTCAGCGTGATCATGGACAAGAACTGGGAGCACGGCGTCTCCACGGCGGTGGACGTGACGCTGCTGGGCCGGTTCTACGAGCGCTACGCCGACCACGCGGTGTCGGTGGCGCGGCGGATGGTGTTCGTGGTCACGGGGCGTATGCCGGGTTACAGCTCGTCCGACGCGTGAACCACTCGAACGAATGCTTGACACACCGGACGTCCACGTTCTGTACGCCTGAGAACCCCTGCAGAGCCAACGCAGCGTCACGCCGTCGTGATGTCGCCGTGATGTTCGCTGGATGTCCGGTTTCGTTCAACTTCCGTTCACCAACGCTGCCCTACAGCGTCAACTGCGGCCCATAGCGTCCTGCCCGTGAGCATCCCCCGAGGTCGGCAGCGACCGGCCTCCACCCTGTGGAAGAGGTCTACTGTGAAGCGTTACCCCCTGGGCCGCGTCATCGCTCTCCCGGCGGCTGCCGCGCTCACCCTCGGCATCGCGGCCTGTGGTTCGGCGAACGAGCAGGGCAGCGGGCAAGGCGGCGACGGCTCGGGTCTGTCGGGCACGATCTCGGGTGCCGGCGCCAGCTCGCAGGAGGCCGCGCAGAAGGCGTGGCAGGCCGGTTTCCTCGCCGACAACCCCGACGTGACGGTGAACTACGACCCGATCGGCTCCGGCGGTGGCCGTGAGCAGTTCATCAGCGGCGGTTCCGACTTCGGTGGCAGCGACGCGTTCCTCGACGACGACGAGCTGAAGGCCGCGCAGGAGCGGTGCGGCAACGTCGTCGAGATCCCGACCTATGTCTCGCCGGTCGCCGTGATCTTCAACATCGAGGGCGTCAACGAGCTGAACCTCAAGCCCGAGACGATCGCGAAGATCTTCAACCAGAAGATCACCAACTGGAACGACCCGGAGATCGCCGAGTCCAACCCGGGCGTCGACCTCCCCGACCTTGCCATCACCCCGGTGAACCGCTCGGACGAGTCGGGCACCACGGAGAACTTCGTCGAGTACCTGAAGGCCGCCGCGGGCGAGGAGTGGCCGCACGAGCCCAGCGGTGACTGGCCGGTCAAGGGTGGCGAGGCCGCGCAGGGCACCTCGGGTGTCGTCCAGGCCGTCACCAACGGCAACGGCGCCATCGGCTACGCCGACGCCAGCCAGGCCGGCAACCTCGGCACGGTGAAGGTCGGCGTCGGTGACGACTTCGTCGCCTACTCGCCGCAGGCCGCCGCGAAGGTGCTGGAGGTCTCGGAGCGCATCGAGGGTCGCGGCGACACGAGCTTCGCCTACGAGCTCGCACGCGACACCACGGAGGCGGGCACCTACCCGATCGTCCTCGTCTCGTACGCTTTGGCCTGCACCGACTACGATGACCCCGCGAAGGCCGACGTCGTCAAGTCGTACTTCAACTACATGATCAGCTCCGAGGGCCAGCAGGCCTCGGCGGACAACGCCGGCTCCGCCCCGATCTCCGACGCTCTGCGCAAGGAGCTCCAGCCTGCCGTCGACGCGATCGGTGCGGGGAGCTGAGACTGACAACCACACGGGTTCCGGGTGGTCACCACTGCCGGTGACCACCCGGTCGGCGTGTCAGAAGTCGTGGAACGTCATCGTGCGGGCACCGCGACAATCACCGGAAGGGATGGCAATTGCCCAGCACAGCGGAAGGGCCGCGAGCGCGCAAAGTGCCACAGCGGCCAGGGGACCGCATCTTCGCCGGTGCCTCCACAGGCGCAGGCGTCCTGATTCTTGTCGTACTCGCGGGTGTCGCGGCGTTCCTGCTGGTCGAGGCCTGGCCCGCGCTGCTCGCGCCCGCTGAGGACATCCCGAACGGCGAGGGGCTGGCCGTCTACATCTGGCCGCTGCTGTTCGGCACCCTGCTCTCGGCGGTGTTCGCGCTGCTCATCGCGGCCCCGCTCGCCGTGGCGATCGCGCTGTTCGTGACGTACTACGCACCCCGGCGTCTCGCGCAGGTCCTGGGGTACGTGATCGACCTGCTCGCCGCCGTCCCGAGCATCGTGTACGGCCTCTGGGGCTTCAACCAGCTCGCGCCGCTGACCGTGGAGCCGACGGGCTGGCTCGCGGAGAACCTCGGGTTCATCCCGTTCTTCGAGGGGCCGGCGTCGGCGACGGGCCGCACGATGCTCGTGGCCATCCTCGTGCTCGCCGTGATGATCCTGCCGATCATCACCGCCGTCGTGCGCGAGGCGTTCCGGCAGACGCCGAGGCTGCACGAGGAGGCGTCGCTGGCGCTGGGCGCCACCCGGTGGGAAATGATCAGGATGGCGGTGCTGCCGTTCGGCCGGTCGAGCATCATCGGCGCGTCCATGCTGGGCCTCGGCCGCGCGCTCGGCGAGACGATGGCCGTGGCGATCGTGCTCTCGGTGTCGGGCGGTGTCACCTTCAACCTCATCGGCACCGGCAACCCGGGGACCATCGCGGCCAACATCGCGCTGCAGTTCCCCGAATCCACCGGCATCTCCGTCAACACGCTGATCACCTCGGGTCTCGTGCTCTTCGCGCTCACGCTGGTCGTGAACATGGCGGCCCGCGCGGTGATCGAGCGGCGCAAGGAATTCTCGGGAGCCAACTGATGCCCACTCGAACGAGTACTCCCGACATGGACAGCAGCCCCGACCTGCACACTCCGCTCTCCGGTGTGCCGCTGACGCACGGCCAGCTCCCCAAGGGCGCGTCGTGGCTCGTGCTGGCGGTCGCCCTGCTCGCCGGTCTGGGCCTCTGGCAGTTCGGCGACTGGAACATCGCCGGCGCGGCCATCGTGGCCGGCATCGCCCACACCGTCGTCGTCTACACGTGGGCGCGTGTCGTCGAGGGCGCCCGCAAAGCGAAGGACCGGCTCGTCACGGCCGTCGTCACCGGCGCGTTCGTGCTCGCCCTGCTGCCGCTGATCTCGGTCGTCGTCACCGTGGTCACGAAGGGCATGGCCCGCTTCGACGTCGAGTTCTTCACCTACTCGATGCGGGGCATCCTCGGCGAGGGCGGTGGTGTGTACCACGCCATCATGGGCACGCTGATCATCACCGCGCTCGCGACGGTGATCTCCGTGCCCGTCGGCATGCTGACCGCGATCTACCTGGTGGAGTACGGACGCGGCAAACTCGCCAAGGCCATCACGTTCTTCGTCGACGTCATGACCGGGATTCCGTCGATCGTCGCCGGTCTGTTCGCCTACGCGCTGTTCGCGCTGGTGTTCGGGCCGGGGGTGCGCATGGGCATCATGGGCGCCGTCGCGTTGAGCGTGTTGATGATCCCCGTGGTGGTGCGCTCCACCGAGGAGATGCTCAAGCTCGTGCCGAACGAGCTGCGCGAGGCGTCGTACGCGCTCGGGGTGCCCAAGTGGCGCACCATCCTCAAGGTGGTCCTGCCGACCGCGCTGGCCGGTATCGCGACCGGTGTCACGCTCGCGATCGCGAGGGTCATCGGTGAGACGGCGCCGTTGCTGGTCACGGTCGGGATCACCACGAGCGACAACTTCGATCCGTTCGACGGCCGGATGGCCACGCTGCCGGTCTTCTCGTACTACCAGTACGTGGCTCCGGGCACGCCGCCCGAGCCGGCACTCGATCGGGCCTGGGCAGCGGCGCTGCTGCTCATCATCATCGTGATGGCGCTCAACCTCGTCGCCCGGCTCATCTCCCGGCTGTTCGCGCCGAAGACCCGCGGCTGAAGTCAAGAACCTGGATAGGAAGCACTGTGGCAAAGCGCATCGAGGTCAAGGATCTCGACATCTACTACGACAAGTTCCTCGCCGTGCAGGGCGTGTCGATGACGATCCAGCCACGGGCGGTCACCGCGTTGATCGGTCCTTCCGGCTGCGGGAAGTCCACGTTCCTCCGCACGCTGAACCGCATGCACGAGCTGGTGCCGAACGCGCGGGTGGAGGGTCAGGTCGTCATGGACGACCAGGACCTCTACGCCCCGAACGTCGACCCCGTGCGCGTGCGCACGCAGATCGGCATGGTGTTCCAGCGTCCCAACCCGTTCCCCACGATGTCGATCTACGACAACGTGGCCGCGGGGTTGAAGCTGAACAACCAGAAGATGAAGCGCTCCGAGATGGACGACGTCGTCGAGCAGTCGCTGCGCTCGGCGAACCTGTGGAACGAGGTCAAGGACCGGCTGAACAAGCCGGGCTCCGGCCTGTCCGGCGGTCAGCAGCAGCGACTCTGCATCGCCAGGGCCATCGCGGTGCACCCGGACGTTCTGCTGATGGACGAGCCGTGCTCGGCGCTCGACCCGATCTCCACCCAGGCCATCGAGGACCTGATGCTGGAGCTCAAGGAGAACTACACGATCGTGATCGTGACGCACAACATGCAGCAGGCCGCGCGGGTGAGCGACGCGACCGGGTTCTTCAACCTCAAGGGCGTCGGTCAGCCCGGTGAGCTCGTCGAGATCGACGAGACTACGAAGATCTTCTCGACGCCGCAGAACAAGGCCACCGAGGACTACATCTCGGGCCGCTTCGGCTGAGGGACCGCACGGCCGGGCGAGGGTCGTGGGCGGGGCGCGAGGCCCGGCTCACGACCCTGTCGCGTACTGGACATCGGTGTCGACCGTGGTGAAGCCGAGCTTGCGGTAGACGGCGACGGCGGGCTCGTTGTCGCCCTCGACGTAGAGGATGACCTGGTCGAGGCCGCGGTCTCGCAGGTGACGCAAACCGGCGAGGGTGAGCGCCTTGCCGAGCCCGCCGCCCTGCGCGTCGGGGTCGACTCCGACGACGTAGACCTCGCCCACGGGCTGCCCGCCGAAGCGGCGAGGGTTCGGCGGGTGCACCTTCGTCCAGTGGAAGCCCACCACCCGCCCGTCGGCGTTCTCCGCGAGGAAGAAGCCGTCGGCATCGAACCAGCTCTCGCGCTGGGCCTCCCGCAGCGCCGCGACGTCGAACGCGCTCTGTTCCGGGTGCCAGTCGAACGCACGCGCGTTCACGTCGATGACGGCCTGCTCGTCCTGCCCCGGCACGAACGTCCGCAGGCGCACGCCGTCGGGAAGAACCGGCTCCGGCCACTCCTGCTCCGCCGACGACGCGCCCATGACCAGCAGCTCCCTGGCGCGCGAGAGCCCGAACCGCGTCGCGAGCCGGGCGGCGGCCGGGTGATCGCCGTGTGCCCAGATCCGCAGGGAGCCGGTGACGGCGCCCACCAGCTCGTCGAGCATCGCCGCGCCGTGGCCGTGCCGCCGGTGTGCGGGGTGCACGATCAGTTCGGCGACCTGCCTGCCGAAGGCGTCACCCCGGGCGTCGAGGTGCGCGTAGCCGGCGAGCACCCGCGATGCGCCGTCGCCGACCAGGCACAGCAGGTGACGTGGTCCCGAGAACTCGCCCGGCAGCGCACCACCGGGCTCGACGTCCGGGCGTCCGTCGGTCTCGCGGGCGGCCAGCAGCAACGCCCGCACGTCCTCGACCCGGTCGTCCGTCAGCTCGTCGGCCCACACGAATTCGCGCATGAACCAACCCTAGCCCGGTGACGGATCAGCGGGACGGCACGAACCGCAGGTGGGGACGCTGCCTCAACCGCACCGCGAACGCTGCCGCGACGACGACCAGCAGCACCACCGTGCAGAGCGCTCCGTGCGCCAGGCCACGCAGCAGGTACGCCTCGTCCACCCCGTCGACCGCGTAGGTCGCGATCTCCCGGCTGAACCAGAACGGCAGCACCTTCGCGAGCAGGGTCGCGGGGTCGGCCATCATCTGCAGCCCGGTCACGGCGAGCAGGATGAGCGTCCCCTCCAGTTCCCGCGGGAACACGGCGCTGAGGACGAGTCCGAAAGGAGCCGAGATCAGCACGGTGATGGCCATGATGAGCGCCACCGAGCCGTGCCGGACGTCGGGCTGGTCCACCAGAATCAACACGAAGTACGGGGCCGAGAGGACGAGACCCACGAGCCACAGCGCCCCGAGCCTGCCGAGGTAGAGGTGGTGGCTGAGATAGCCGGACAGGCGCAGCCGCGGCTCCATCGACCTGCCGGAGTTGCCCGCGAACAGCGCGGCCGTGCTCAGCGCCCAGCCGAGACCGAGGCAGACGAAGCGGATCGACTGACCGAGGTGGTCGGAGCGCCTGCTGAGGTAGAACGCCAACGGCAACAGCAGCAGGATCACCAGCACCGAACGGCGCCGCAGCACCTCCCGCAACGCCATCTCGGCGACCGTGACGATCTTGTTCACGCGACAGCCCTCCCCGCCGAGGTCAGATCCAGCACGGTGTCCACGCGGTCGAGCTGGCTCAGCAGGTGGGTCACCACCACGACGGCCTTGCCGGCATCCCGCCATTCCCACACGTGCTGCCAGAAGTCCAGGTAGGAGCCCCGGTCGAAGCCCTGGTACGGCTCGTCGAGCAACACGATGTCGGGGTCACCGAGACCGGCGAGCACGAGATTGAGCTTCTGTCGCGTACCCCCGGAGAGGTGGCGCGCCTGACGATCCCGGGCAGGCTGCCAGTCCAGCTCCGCGGCCCTGCGATGTCCGACGTCCGTGGCGCGGCGCCGGGTCAGCCCGCGCCCGGCTCCGATGAGGACGAAGTGCTCGTCGGCCGACAGGAAATCGGCCGTGCCGCCGTTCTGCGGGCAGTAGCCGAGCGTCCCGTGGACCCGGACCTCACCGCTGTCGGTGCTCACCAGCCCGGCGCAGATACCGAGGAAGGTGCTCTTGCCGCACCCCGTTGGCGCCGACGACGGCCACGATCTGGCCCGCCCGCACCGTGAGGTCGACCCCGGACAGCACGGTGTGGCGGCCGTACTTCTTGGTGATGCCCCGCACGTCGAGCACGACCCGGCCGGGCGGGCGCCGGGTCCGGCCGATGCTGTCGACCACCACGTCGGCGTACGTCCGCGGGCTGCCGAAGGACTGCGCCGGCGGTTCCCCGCTGTCCTGCAGGTGCGTGGCGGTCTCGGCGACCACCTGGCGTAGAGCGGGCGGTGCCACGCCCCGCCGTCGCAGCTCGTTCGCGAAAGCGGCGAGCCAGTCGTCGTACTGCGTCCTGCGCGTCGTCATCAGCGTCCTTTCCCCAGGATCGAGTCCACGCCGTGGCGGAAGGCGTGCCACTCCGCAGCGGTGTCCCGCAGGGCCTCGTCACCTGCCGGGGTGATCCGGTCGCGAACTAAGTAGGCTGGCTACCTAGTAGGCGAAAAAGAACGCCACCCCGCCCGAAGGCGGAATGGCGCAGCGGTCTCGCGGCGTCAGCGCGGGGACAGCTCCTCGGCCGGGTCCCCGGCCAGGTCCTCGGCCAGGTCCTCGGAGAACGCGGACCCCTTCGCGGCCTTGGCCGGGCGTTCGAACTTGTAGCCGACGTTGCGCACCGTGCCGATCAACTGCTCGTGCTCGGGCCCCAACTTGGCCCGCAGGCGCCGGACGTGCACGTCCACGGTGCGCGTGCCGCCGAAGAAGTCGTAGCCCCACACCTCCTGCAGCAGCTGAGCCCGCGTGAAGACGCGGCCGGCGTGCTGGGCGAGGTACTTCAGCAGCTCGAACTCCTTGTACGTGAGCTCCAGCGTGCGCCTGCGCAGACGTGCGGTGTAGGTGCCCTCGTCGATCACCAGATCACCGACCCGCAGCTCGCCGTCGGTCGCGTCCTGGGCCCCCTCGCGGGTGGTGACCAGCCTCAATCGGGCGTCCAGCTCGGCGGGCCCGGCGGTGGGGAGCACAATGTCGTCGGTGCGCCATTCGGAGGTCACCGCCACGAGTCCGCCCTCGCTCACGACCGTGATCACCGGAGTGGGGTTGTCCCCCTCGCCGGAGCCCTTCAGCAGGCGGCACAGACTCCTGGCCGACGCGAGGTCGCTGCGGGCGTCGAGGACGATGACGTCCCGAGGCCCCGCGTCCAGGAGGGCGGTGACCTCCGGAGCGCGCACCCGTACCGTATGCGGGAGCAGTTCGAGTGCGGGGAGGACGGAGATGGCTCGCTGTTCGGGCGTCAGCATCAACAGGTCCAGGCTCATCGCCACCACCTCGCACACCATGCTTTCCACGGACACCGAAACGGTGTCCCGGTTCAGTCGAGAATAGTGCCGGGTCCCGCGGTCGCAGAAGTTCTGGAACCGGGGTCACACCAGATCGGGGCCGCTGAAACACGCAATTAACAGAACGGATGTGGTTGTGAACACCGCGGTAACCGACAGGACGCAGTCGGACGGGACAAGGAGCCGACGCCGGATGAAGCGTCTCGTGATCGTGCTGGTCGTGCTCGTGGGGCTGTTGGTGGGCGCCGACTTCGCCGCCGCCGCCTTCGCCGAACACACCGTGTCACAGAAAGCGCGCGAACAGCTCGGGTTGAGTGATGATCCGGCGGTCGAAATCCACGGCTTCCCGTTCACGACACAAGCGTTGTCGGGCGAATACGATCACATCAGCATCGGTGCCCAGGGCGTCCGCGTGCAGGATTTGCAGGACGTCGCCGTGCGCGCCGACCTCCACGGCGTCACCGCGCCGATCTCCGACCTCACCGCGGGTAACGTCGACAACATCAGGATCGACCGGCTCGCGGGCGAGATCACGCTGAAGGCGAGCGACATCGCCCGCGTGGCTCCGCTGACGAACATCGACGACCTGCGCATCGAGCCGTCCTCGAAGGCGTACGTGCTCCACGGCGAGGGCGTCGACGAGGAGCGGGAAGCCCAGGTCGAGGAGGACACCGACGACTCCACCGCGGGCGTGCGACTGTCCGGCAAGGCCGACGTCGCGGGCGAGCGCATCGAGATCTTCGCCTTCGCGATGATCGAGTTGGAGGGCACCACGATCCGCATCACGCCGCACCGCCTCCAGTTCGGCAACGACCAGGAGACCACCGTCGTCCCCGACGAGGTGCAGCAGGCACTGCTCCCGCACTTCGAGGCCGACATCAACGCCGGTGAGATGCCGTTCACGGTGACCCCCACCGCGGTCCGGGTCGACTCGGGCTCCCTGACGTTGCACGGTGAAGCCAAGAACGTCACGTTCGCGGGCGCCTCGAACGCGTTCGGCGGCTGACCGCCCGATGACCGGTCTGCTCGTGCTCGGGGGCACGCTCGTCGCGGGCGTGCTCGCCGGCACGCTGCTGTCCCTACGCAACGGGAGGATCCACCGCACCACCATGTCGGCCCCGTCACCGAACCCGCGCGACTCGCTCCCGGCCGCCGTCGCCGACGCACTGCGGCCCGGCGCGATCACGCTGGTCCAGCTGTCGACCACGTTCTGTGCCCCCTGCCGACACGCCCGCGCGGTGCTGGCGCGGGTCGCGGAGACCGCCGACGGTGTCGCCCATGTCGACCTCGACATCACCGACCGGCCGGAGGTCGCGCAGACGCTGCGGGTGCTGCGCACGCCCACCACGATCGCCTTCGACTCCGAGGGAGCCGAACTCCTCCGGATCAACGGTGTTCCGACCACGGACGCGGTGCGCGCCGCTCTGGCCCCGCACCTGCGTCTCACAGAGTGAACATCGTTCCCGTAGGTGAGTGACGTGGGTACGCTCGGTCGCGTGACCAGGCTGCCCCTCTACCTCCTGACGAAACGGCGCGCCGTCGACCTGTGCCGCGTACGGAGCAGCCTGTGTCCGAAGACCAGCGCCGCGAACATCCATCGGTCGACGTCTCGGAGGTGACATGTCCGCAGGAGCTTCCGTGGACCCGCGTGGGCCCCGGTTCGCGGCTGCGGTCACCACGGTCGTCCTCGCGGTCGTGCTCGTCACCGAGTGGTGGCCGCTTCTGGCGGCCCAGACCGTGGTGTTCGCCCTCGGCGCCTTCGTGGGCCTGTCGGCCGCCCCGTACTCGATGCTCTACCGCGTGCTCGTCGCGCCGAGGTTGACGCCGACGAGCGAGCGCGAGGCCACGGCGCCGCTGCGCTTCGCTCAGGCCGTCGGGTTCGTGTTCGCCCTCGTGGGCACCGTGGGCTTCGTGACGGAGCTGACCGTGCTCGGACTGGTGGCGACGGCCTTCGCACTGTTCGCCGCGTTCCTCAACGCGGCCTTCGACTTCTGTCTGGGTTGCGAGGTGTATCTGCTGGTGCGGCGGGTCACACCACGAACCAAGCGTGCGTGACGCGAACCACCCAGCAACCTGGTCGTCCTGTTTTCCCGATTGATGAAGAAAGTGAGTGCCGCCATGAGCCGTGAAGACGTGCTGGTCACCACAGACTGGGCCGAGGAGAACCTCAACACTCCGGGCATCGTGTTCGCCGAGGTGGACGAGGACACCACCGCCTACGACGGTGGTCACATCCCCGGCGCCGTGAAGATCGACTGGAAGGCGGAGCTGCAGGACCCGGTGCGTCGCGACTTCGTCGACTGCGAGGGCTTCGAGAAGCTGATGTCGGAGAAGGGCATCGGCAACGACGACCTCGTGATCCTCTACGGCGGCAACAACAACTGGTTCGCCGCCTACGCGTACTGGTACTTCAAGCTGTACGGGCACAACGCGGTGAAGCTGCTCGACGGCGGCCGCAAGAAGTGGGAGCTCGACGGCCGGCCCCTGTCCACGGACCCGGTGAACCGCGAGCGCACGGACTACAAGGCCAAGGAGCAGGACCACTCGTTGCGCGCCTTCCGCGACGAGGTCGTGGAGGCCATCAACCAGAAGAACCTCGTGGACGTCCGCTCGCCGGACGAGTTCACGGGCAAGCTGCTGGCCCCGGCGCACCTGCCGCAGGAGGGCGCCCTGCGCGGCGGCCACATCCCCAGCGCCATCAACGTACCGTGGTCGAAGACCGCGAACGAGGACGGCACCTTCAAGTCCGACGAGGAGCTGGAGCAGCTTTACAAGGACGCGGGCCTGGACACGTCGAAGCCGACCATCGCCTACTGCCGCATCGGCGAGCGCTCCAGCCACACGTGGTTCGCGCTGCGTGAGCTGCTCGGCCTGCAGGACGTGAAGAACTACGACGGCTCGTGGTCCGAGTACGGCTCGCTGGTCGGCGTGCCGGTGGAGACGGGAGAGCAGAAGCGATGAGCGACGGATGCGGAGCACCGGCGCAGACCGCGACACCGGCTGACGCCGACGCGAACGGCCAGGTGGTGGTCGCGGGCACGGTCACCGGCACCGACGGCCCGCTCGGCGGCGCGTACGTGCGCCTGCTCGACGCGACGGGCGAGTTCGCGGGCGAGGTGCAGGCCTCACCCCAGGGCGACTTCCGCTTCTACGCCGCGCCGGGCGCGTGGACGGTGCGCGTCCTGCACCGTTCGGGCAAGGGCGAGGCGGACGTGCGGGCCGACGGGCCCGGCGTCCACCGGGTCGCCGTCGCCGTCTCCTGACCCGCACGCCGGATCGACACAGCAAGCAACCCGAAGGCCACCCCACCGCCGTGGTGGGGTGGCCTTCGTTGTGTCAGTTCTCTCAGGGCCCGGACCGGTGCTGCCGGCGCCGCGCGGGTTATCCTTCGGCCGTGGAGTTTCTGTTTACGGCACTGATGGTGTTGGTCGTCGTCGCGTCCGTGTGGTTCAGCGCGTACGTGGTGTACCGCCTGTACACCGACCACTGATCCGCGCCTCGACACCGACACCGAGACAGCGAGCCACGACGTCATGACGAGCGGCGACGACGCAATCCGAGCTGCTGCGGAGCGCGCCGAGAAGACGGCACACCGCAACCTGCCGCAGTTCGACGACCTGCCCATCCCCGGTGACACCGCGAACCTGCGGGAGGGCGCCGAGCTGAATGACGCCTGCCTGGCCCTGCTTCCCCTCGTGGGGGTCTGGCGTGGCCAGGGCGAGGTCAGCTACCCGACGGTCGACCGCTCGCACCGGTTCGCCCAGCAACTGGTCATCGCCCACGACGGCAGGCCGTTCCTCCACCACGAGTCGCGGACGTGGCTGCTGGACGACAACGGCGACGTGCTGCGCCTCGCGGCGCGCGAGACCGGCTGGTGGCGGCCTCAGGCCGACGACACCATCGAGCTGCTGCTCGCCCACTCCACGGGCATCGTCGAGCTCTTCTACGGCAAGCCGCGCAACCAGACGGCGTGGGAGCTCGGCACCGACGCCGTGGTGCGTTCCGCCACCGCCCAGGACGTCACCGCCGCCAAGCGCCTGTACGGCCTCATCAACGGCGACCTCGGCTGGGTCGAGGAACGCGCGATGGTGGGCCAGCCGATGACCCCGCACTGCTCGGCGGTGCTGCAGCGCGTGGTCGGCTGACCCCGCCTCAGGCGTACTGCTTCTCGTAGGCCTCGCACAGCTCGCGGTGGATGGCCGTGGAGTCGGTCAGCCGCGTGCCGTCGAGCGTGTGGACCCTCGTCACCTTCCGCACCGACGACACGAGGAACAACCCGTCGGCCGACGTCAGGTCCTCCACCCGCAGGTTCTCGACCTTCGCCGTCCACCCCGCGTCCTCGGCGGCCCGGAACACGGCGCGCTGCGTGGTGCCGGGCAGGATGCCGACCGTCGGCGGCGGCGTGTACAGCGTCCGGCCCTTCACCACGACGACCGTGGACGTCGGGCCCTCCAGCACCGTGCCGTCCGTCGCGGTGAAGACGACGTCGTCGGCCCCGCGCCGCCCCGCCTCGCGCAGCGCGGCCAGGTTCACGGCGTACGACAGCGTCTTGGCGCCGAGCAGCAGCCAGGGGGCGCGCTCGGCGACGTCCGGCCCGAACCCCCGGTCGAGCGTCGCCACCGCGACGCCCTCGGCCCGGGCCGTGCGGACCTTGTCGTCGATGTCCATGCCCAGCGCGTAGCAGAACGGCTCGGCGTCGGGGTCTCCCTCCGACCCGCGCGTGTAGACCAGCTTGACGGCGATCTCCGGGGCCCCCTGCCAGTTGTGGATCACCTGCTGCACCGCACGCTCCCACGCGCCGAGATCGGGTTCGGGGAGGTCGAGCATCGCCGCCGACCGCGCCAGCCGGTCGAGGTGCGGGCCGAGCTCGCGGGGCTTTCCGTCCACCACGAGGACGGTCTCGAAAATGCCGTCACCACGCAGAACACCCGTGTTGTCCACGCGGACGTACGGCTTGGTGGGGTCTCCGAGAGTTCCGTCGAGGAACGCCAAAACGCGCATGGGACCACCGTACTCACCCGTGATCGACGATCCAGCCTACGATCGGGGTATGGCGTATGAGTCTCCGCTGCTGAGGCGTCCCGGCGCCGTCGCACCCCCCGACGACCTTCCCGAGGCCGGTGTGCCGTGGCACTGGGGTGACCCGTTCGCCGAGCAACGCACCGCCAGCCGCGGCGTCGCCGTGGTCGACCGCTCGCACAGGCAGATCCTGACCGTCACGGGCGAGGAACGGCTGTCGTGGCTGCACCTGGTCATCTCGCAGCACGTCACCGAGCTTCCGGACGGTGAGGGCACCGAGGCACTCGTCCTCGACAGCCAGGGCCGGATCGACGCGCACATGGTGCTCGCGCACGTCGACGGCACCGTGTACCTCGACACCGACCCGGGTGCCATGGCGACCTCGGCGCTGCCGAAGGGCGATCCGAAGCAGCCCCTGCAGGCCTACTTCGAGGCCATGAAGTTCTGGTCGAAGGTCGAGATCACCGACGCGACCGACGACTGGGCGCTGCTGACGTTGCTGGGGCCCGAGGTGCCCGAGCTGCTGGCGCGGTTCGACATCGCGCTCGACTCCCGCCCCTACGCGGTCACGCGTTTCTCCGGCGGTGTGGCACGCAGGATGCCGTGGCCCGGTGCGTCGAGTGTGGATCTGCTCGTGCCGAGGGCGGAGCTCGACGACTGGTGGACCCGGCTCACCGATGCCGGGGCCCGCCCCACGGGCACCTGGGCCTTCGACGCGCTGCGCGTGGAGTCGCGACGGCCGAAACTGGGCGTCGACACCGACGAACGCGCCATCCCGCACGAGGTCGGCTGGATCGGCTCCGCCGCGCACGTCGCGAAGGGCTGCTACCGCGGTCAGGAGACCGTCGCCAAGGTGCACAACGTGGGCAGGCCGCCGCGCCACATGGTGCTGCTGCACCTCGACGGGTCGCAGGAGATCTACCCGGAGACGGGCGATCCGGTGCTGCTGGGCGAGCGCACGATCGGCCGGGTCGGCAGCGTGGCCCAGCACCACGAGCTCGGCCCCATCGCGCTGGCTCTGCTCAAGCGCTCCACCCCGTGGGACGCCGAACTGACGGTGGGCACCGAGGACCGCGTGGTGCAGGCTTCGGTGGACCCCGACTCGGTTCCGCGCGCACACGCCGCCCCGGGACGAGAGGCCGCGCAGCGTCTACGTGGCTGAATGTGCTGCCGTTCCACTGGTGGATTCCATCGTCGTAGAGCAGGATGACCCCGTGATCGAAGTCCGGCCCGGCGGGCGCCGTCGGATCGACCGTGTGCTGGCCGACGACTACGCGCGCGACCTCGGCGGCCTTCCGATGTCGACGTTGCGGGAACGGCGCAACGAGGCGGCCCAGGAAGAGACCGACCTGTCCTACCTCCGGCGACTGCTCCACGCCCGCATCGACATCGTGAAGGCGGAGCAGCAGCGGCGCGCATCCGGAGGCCAGACCCGCGTGGTGGATCAGCTCACCGCGATCCTCGCCGACAACGCGCTGGGCCCGGCCACCGGATCGGGCCGCTACCAGAAGTTGGAGCCGTCGCGCGCGGGTGAGTACCGGCGCAGCGCGGAGGCCCTCGTCGGGGACGCCGACCTGTCCGACGTCACGTCGCTGTCGGACGACAGACTCGCCGAGGCCCTCGCGAGCTACCGGGAGCAGGAGAGGTCGGTCTCCCAACGTCGGCGCGAGGTGCAGAACGTCGTCGACGCGTTCAACGCCGAGATAGCACGCCGGTACGCGCAGGGCGCCGCGTCGGTCGACGAACTACTGGACAGCGAACGCCGTCAGGGCCCGCCCGGCGGCGAGCGGACCGAGAACGGACACACATGAGTTTCGCAACGGAGAACCCGGTGCTGGTCGAGGTGGCCCGCTCGGGGTTCGTGGAGAGCGTGCACCGGGGTGCCGTGGTCGTTTTGGCACCCGACGGCACGGTCCGTGCCGCGTTGGGCGAGATCGACACCCCGGTCTTCCCTCGCTCGACGAACAAGCCGTTCCAGGCGCTCGGCATGCTGAACGCCGGTCTGGAGATCGCCGACAGCGATCTCGCGCTCGTGTGCGCGTCCCACGCGGGTGAGCCCGGCCATGTCGACCGCGCCCTGGCCGTCCTGGCGGCCGCGGGGCTCGACGAGGACGACCTGCACTGTCCACCCGACCCGCGCAGGGCGGCGATGAACTGCTCGGGCAAGCACGCCGGGATGCTCACCACGTGCGTGCAGCGAGGGTGGCCCACCGCCACCTACACCCATCCCGACCACCCGCTGCAGCGCGCCATCGCCGACACGGTGATCGAGCTCACGGGAGAGAAGATCGCCGCGGTGGGCGTCGACGGCTGCGGCGCACCGCTGTTCGCGTTCTCGCTCACGGGCCTCGCCAGGGCGTTCTCCGCCGCGTCGCGCACGCGGGCGGGCGAGGTGATGCGCACGCATCCGTGGCTGGTCGCGGGCACCGGCCGGGAGGACACGCTGCTGATGCTGGCCGTGCCCGGTCTGCTGTGCAAGGCAGGCGCCGAGGGCGTGCACGCGATGACCCTGCCCGACGGCACCACGGTGGCCGTCAAGGTCGACGACGGCGCCTCGCGCGCCCGGGGACCGATCCTGGTCGCGGCGCTGCGGGCGCTCGGCGCCCTGCCGGACAATCCGGCCGCGCGGGCCGTCGTCGACGGTCTCGGGCGTGGTGCCGGGCTCGTGCTGGGCGGTGGCCGGGAGGTCGGCGAGCTGCGCGTGCCCGCCACGGTCGAGGCCGAGCTGGCCCGCAGGCTCGCCTGAGCCCTAGTTGAACCGCTCGCGCGACGCCAGCTCGCCCCAGTAGTCGCGCAGATTCTCGAACGCCTCGGCGACCTCCTCGACGGACTCTCTGCGCAGTGCGTCCAGGATCGTGTGCACCTCGTCGGCACTCGTGTCGGTGGCGAGCACCGGGTCCTCGATCAACTGGACCAGTCCGCCGTAGTCGAGTTCCACCGCGGAGTGCGGGTGGAAGCTCGACAACCATCGACTGGTCTCGCTGAGGATCCGGGTCGGTCCCGCGTCCTCCCCGAGCGCTTTCCGAACCAGCTCCTCGGCCTCGGTGATGCGGTCCATCGCATCGGCCATGGCGACCCGCCACGACACCTCGCGGATGGGGTCCGACGGTCCGGTGCCCAGCACGATCCGCCGCTCGTCGGGGTCGACGATGGTGAACCACGGCAGCGGCACGGTCCAGTTGGTCGACAACACGTGCATGGTCGACCCGTACAGGTCGCGCAACGCCGCGCTCGACCGGCTCTTCACCGCCTCCGGGGTGAGCCCCTTCGCGTCGAGCACCGCCGCCTGCAACGCGGGGGGTGCGTCGTCGAGGAAGCTCGACAGCGCGGCGGCGGAACGCACCCTGATCTCCAGCGGGCAGACGAGCGGCTCGGAGGCCAGCTCGACGGTGTCGTCGCTGATGGGCACCTCGCCCGGCTCGATCACGAGGACGTCGGTGCGCAGACTCGCGCCCGCCCGCCCGTCGGGCGTCTCACCGGGAAGCGTCTGGGTCGCCGAGACCTGTGATCTAAGCCATAGCCACTGCTCGCGGGCGATCGCCTCGTTCGGCGTCATCTCGGAGCGCTCGACCGCCGCGAGCAGCGCGTCGTCCGGCGGATCGCCGAAGGACGACAGCGGTTCGTACACCCTCAGGTAGGCCGCGAACGGTCGAAGCACCCGTGAATCGTGACACGACTCGCCCACTCGCCGGGCACCGGCTGGGCCGTAGACCACAGGACGGGAGATACTGTCAGCGGTCGCACACCGTGCCACGTCGCATAAGCACCCGAAGGCACGGTACGGTGTGGTTAGGAAAAGTAGTCGAGACGACGCGGGGCCGCCGATTTCCCCCGGCCGCCCCGCCCCTGTGCAAGGGGGTCGAGCCATGGGGCGCGGCCGAGCTAAGGCCAAGCAGACAAAAGTGGCCCGGGAGCTCAAGTACAGCGTTCCCACCACGGACTTCGATGCACTGCAGCGAGAGCTGTCGGGTAAGTCGTCCAACGACGACACCCGCGAGGACGAGGATCGGTACGAGGACCCGTACGACGACGGGTACGACGAGTACCGCCGCTGATCCGACGTCGGCGCGAGGGTGGATGCGGGTGACTCGAATCCACCCTCGCGTCAGCGTGTGCTCGGCATCGAACTTCAGTGGTCGGCGTTCACCGGCGTGCGCAGCAGCAGGCGCCGGTGAACGCCGGGCCAGTGGTGCCGTCCCGGTGTTCTAGGCTGTGGCTGTGGACACCGTGGAGCCAGTGAACTCGCAGCTGAGAGTCGGCCTCGTCGGTGCCGGTTCGTGGGCGCGCAGGGTGCACGCACCCGGTGTCGCCGATCATCCCGCCACCACGTTGAGTGCCGTCTGGACTCGCAGGCCCGAGGTCGCCGCCGCGTTGGCGGACGAGTACGACGCGACGGCGTGTGACACCTTCGACGAGCTGCTCGACTCGGTCGACGCCGTCGCCTTCGCCGTGCCTCCCACCGTGCAGGGTGACCTCGCCGTCACCGCCGCGGAGGCGGGCAAGCACCTTATCCTCGAGAAGCCCCTCGCCGCGGACGTGGCGCAGGCCGAGCGCATCGCCCGCGCCGTGTCCGAGAGCGACGTCGTCGCCCTCATGGTCCTGACACTGCGCTACACCATGCGCACCCGCGACTGGCTGGCCGGGATCGCCGAGACCGGCGGCTGGACCGGCGCCAGTGCCCGCTGGCTGTCGGGCGCGCTGCTCGGCGACCAGTACGGCAAGGCCGCCTGGCGCCACGAGATCGGCTCACTCGGCGACATCGGTCCGCACGTGCTCGACCTGGTCGACGCCGCTCTCGGCCCGATCACCGACGTGGTCTCCGCCCGCCGGAACGCCGGTGATCTGTGGCACATCCTGCTTGAGCACGACGGTGGAGCGACCAGCTCGGTCGCACTCGCGTCACGGCTGCCCGTCCGACCCACGGCCGTGGAGTTCGCGGTCTACGGCGAGCACGGCCTGCGCGTCCTGGGCCGGGAGCACAACGGCGGGCCGGAGTCGTTCACCGCGCTGCTCGACGACTTCGCCGCGATGGTCGACTCCGGAATGCGGGAACACCCCTGCGACGTGCACAGGGGTGTTCACCTGCAGCGGGTGCTCGAACTGTGTCGAGCCCGCGCCGCCCTCGACTGACCATCACGTCGAAGACGAGCCGGCCTTCTCGCGGTCGCGTCCGGTCGGCAGCAGCCGGCGCAGCAGCGGCCACGCGAGGATCAGCGTCACCACCACGTAGACCGTCACGGCCATGGGCGAGTTGACGAGCCCGATCAGGTCGCCGTTGCTGATCTGCAGCGCTCGGCGCATCTGCAGTTCGGCTGCCGGGCCAAGGATCACACCGATGATCGCGGGCAGCACGGGAAGCCCGAACCGCCGCATCACGAAGCCGATCACTCCGATCGCGAACAGCAGCACCAGGTCGATCGCCTGGCCGCCGACGGAATACGCGCCGACCGCGGCGAAGAACAGGATCCCCGCGTACAGGTACGGCCGCGGGATCCGCAGCAGCTTCGCCCACACCGGCGCGAGGGGGAGGTTGATCACCAACAGCAGCACGAGCCCCACGAAGAGGCTGGCGACCAGCGCCCACACGAGCTCCGACTCGTGGTCGAACAGCAGCGGCCCGGGCTGGATGCCGTACTGCTGGAACGCCGCCAGCATCACCGCGGTGACGGCCGTGGTGGGCAGTCCGAGGGTGAGCATCGTGGTCAACGTGCCCGCCGCCGACGCGCTCGCGGTGGACTCCGGTCCGGCCACGCCCTCGATGGCGCCCTTGCCGAACTCGTCCTTGCGCTTGGCCAGGCGCCGCTCGGTGACGTACGACAGGAAGGTCGGGATCTCCGCCCCGCCTGCCGGGATCGCCCCGAACGGGAAGCCGATCACCGGACCGCGCAGCCACGGCTTCCAGGTGCGTCGGACGTCGTCCTTGCCGAGCCACGGCTGACCGGTGGTCAGCGGCTTCTCCGGCTTCTGACGCAGGTGCGCCGCCACCCACAGGGCCTCACCCACGGCGAAGAGACCGACCGCGACGATCACCACGTCGACGCCGTCGGACAGGTGCAGCGACCCGAACGTCAACCGGGCCTGCCCGGTCATCTGGTCGAGGCCGATGAGCCCGATGGACAACCCGATCAGCAACGACGCGAAGCCGCGTACCCGCGACTTCCCGAGCACCGAGGTCACCGCGACGAAGGCGAGCACCATCACCGCGAAGTAGTCCGGCGCACCGATGTCCACCGCCAACGACGCCACGATCGGCGCCAGCAGCACCAGCGCGACGGTGCCGATCAAGCCGCCGATGAAGTTGCCGATCGCCGCCGCGGCCAGCGCCTGCGGCGCCTTACCGCGCCTGGCCAGCGGATACCCCTCGATCGCGGTCACCACGGACGCGCTCTCGCCCGGCGTGTTCAGCAGAATCGACGTGGTGGAGCCGCCGAACATGCCGCCGTAGTAGATGCCCGCGAACATGATGAACGCCGCCGTCGGGTCCAGTCCGTAGGTCACGGGCAGCAGAAGGGCGACCGCCATCGCGGGCCCGATGCCCGGCAGCACCCCGATGGCCGTGCCGAGCACCACGCCCAGCGCGGCGAACAGCAGGTTGGTCGGAGTGAGCGCGGTGCCGAAGCCGTCGATCAGGTTCGACAGTGACGCTGTGACGTCCATCGACTACAGCACCTCCATCAGGGGGCCACCGGGCAGGGACACGCCCAGCAGCTCGTTGAACACGAACCACGTCGTCACCGACAGCACCGCGGCGATCAACGGATCGCGCACCGTGTTGCGACTGCCCAGCGCGTAGGCGGTGCCCCAGAACATGAGCGCCGACGACAGCGGGAACCCGACCACGTCGATCAGTGCGGCGTTGGCGAGGAACGCGCCGGAGAGGATGAGCACCGTCCTGCGGTCGGGCGGTGTCGACAAGTCGATGTCCTCGCCGCCTTCGGCCTCACCGCGACCACCGCGGAGCACGTCCCTCGCCAGGAGCGCGGAGACCAGCAGCAGCAGGCTGCCCACCACGACGGGCACCGCCTTCGGGCCCAGCGGACCGCGCTGCGTGAAGTCGGTGGGCAGGCTCATCGCATCGACGATCACCAGCACACCGAGCGCGAACAGGAAGGCACACAGCCCCAGCTCGCCCCGGCCCTGCCACCAACGGCGCGGTGACCGCTCGCCCGACTCGTCACCGGAGTCGTCGGTGGTGTTCACGGCAGGTGCACTCATGCCAGCCCCAACTCCTTCAGCACCGAGGCGACGCGCTCGTTCTCGTCCGCGAGGAACTCGGCGAACTCCTCGCCGGTGGAGAACGCGTCGCTCCAGCCGTTGACCCGCAGCGCCTCCCGCCACTGGTCCGTTCCGTGCATCGCGGTGAACAGGTCGACCAGCTTCTGCCGGTCGGTATCGGACAGTCCCGGGGGCGCCACGACGCCGCGCCAGTTCGTGAAACTGACGTCCACCCCGGACTCCTGCAGCGTGGGGGCGTCGATGCCGGGCACTCGCTCCGGGCTCGTCACCGCCAGCGCCCTCAGCTCACCCGCCTCGATCTGGTCGCGGGTCTCACCGACCCCCGACACCCCGAACGCGATCTTTCCGCCGAGCACCGACGCCATCAGCTCGCCGCCGCCGTCGAACGGCACGTAGTTGACCTTCCTCGGGTCGAGCCCGATGGCCTTGGCCGTGAGCATCGGAGCCAGGTGGTCGGGCCCGCCGGGCGACGAGCCGCCTCCCACGGGCATGCCGCTCGGGTCGGCCTTCCACGCGCCCAGCAGGTCGTGGATGTCCTCGTACGGCGAGTCCTTGCCGACCACGATGATGTCGGCTTCCTCGGTGAGCTTCGCGATGGGCGTCGTGTCCTGCAGCGTCGACGGCGACGAGTTCGTGTACACCGACCCGACCACGCCGAGCCCCATCGACATCGCGAGCCGGCCGTTGCCGCGTTCGCCGACGAGCCGGCCCAACGCGACCGTGCCGCCCGCGCCGGGCAGGTTGAACACCTCGGTCGGCCCGTTGAGGTCGTTGTCCTCCAGCACCTTCACCGCGGTGCGGGCCGTGATGTCGTAGCCACCGCCGGGCGTGTTCGGCACCATCACCCGCAGGCCGCGGATGCGCGAGTCCGCCTCGTCACCTCCGGTCGAGACGAGCGGAGGCACGAGCAGGATAAGCAGTGCCGCGCCGAGCACCGCGAGCCACGTCTTCGGTTGGCGCAATTCTCACCTCACTGTGAGGGCTGTTCTGTCAGCGCGTCATCGTGCACGAGCGGCCCCCACGCCGTCGCGGTTGCGCACGTAACGCTCGTTGTGGTCGTTGTGGTCACCCGCTGACCGGCCGTTTCCGGTGTCATAGTGGCCCGGTGGGTAGCAAGGGATCCCTGGCCAGACAGCTTCTGGGCTGGCACCTGTCACTCGTGTTCGCGCTGCTCGGCTGCGTCACCGTGTACTCGGTGATCCAGTCGAACCACAACTTCGTCGAGGACGAGGGACGGTCGCTGTTGTCCGTCGCCGAGAGTGTGGCCGCCACCCCCGGCGTGGGCGAGAGTCTCGCCGACCCCGTGAACCACGACCCGCTGCCGATCTTCGCCGAGAGTGCCCGGAGCCTCTCCGGCGCCGACTTCGTGATCATCGCTCAGGCCGACCGCACCGTGCTCACCTCGCCCGATCCCTCGCAGCTGCGCACGGCACTGCCCATCGGCGACAGCACGGTGACGAGCGGCCGCTCCTGGGTCGGCGAGGTGGACGACTCCCTCGTGGCCCACGTGCCCGTCATGGACGAGGACGGCCGGATGAGCGGGATCGTCGCCGCGGGCAAGGCCACACCCGGCTTCTTCGAGGGCATCACCAACCGTCCCGCCGACGCACTCGCCCTCCTCGGCATGGCGCTCGTGCTGGGCGTCACCGGATCGCTGCTGCTCGCGTGGCGGGTGAAACGACAGACCCTCGGACTCGAACCCCGCGAGATCACCGGACTCGTCGAACACCGAGACGCCTTGCTGCACGGCATCAAGGAAGGCGTCGTGGGGCTCGACCAGCAACACCGGATCACGCTGGTCAACGACCACGCCAAGGAGCTCCTCGCACTGCCCGACGACTGCGTCGGCGTCGCGGTGGACGACCTCGACGTCAACGGGCGCCTCCGGGACGTCCTCACCGGACAGACGGACGGGGCCGACCAGATCGTGTTGCGCGCCGGGCACGTGCTGGTGCTCAACCGCATGCCCGTGTCCCGCGACGGCCGCCGGCTCGGCGCGGTGGTGACCCTGCGCGACCGCACCGAACTCGTGACGCTGCGGGAGGAACTGGCCACCAGCTCCCGCACCACCGACACACTGCGCGCGCAGGCACACGAGTTCTCCAACCGCCTCCACACCATCGCCGGACTCATCGAACTCGGCGAGTACGACGAGGTGCGCCAGTACGTCGACCTCGTGCGCCGAGAACACGAGGAGTGGCACGACCAGGTCAGCGCCCGCATCGGCGACACCGCCGTTGCCGCCCTGCTCATCGCCAAGGCGAGCCTCGCGGCCGAACAAGGCACCGGCCTGCGACTCACCGACGAGAGCAGCCTCGGCGACACCGACGAACGCCTCTCGGCCGACCTCGTGACCGTGGTCGGCAACCTCGTCGACAACGCCCTCGACGCCGTCCGCGGCGCTCCCGACGCGTGGGTCGAGGTCGACGTGCGCGACCACGACGACGCCGTGACGGTGGTGGTGCGCGACTCCGGGCCCGGCGTGGCACCCGAAATCGCCACCGAGGTGTTCGCGCACGGCTTCACCACGAAAGCGGCCGAACACGGAGGGCAACGCGGCCTCGGACTCGCGCTCACACGGCAGGCGTGCCGCCGCCGAGGCGGGCGGGTCGAACTGCGCAACGACGGTGGTGCGGTGTTCACAGCGGTCTTGCCCTACGCCCCGTCGGCGGCGATGGTGTCACGGTGATCCGGGTACTGGTGGTCGACGACGACTTCATGGTGGCGAAAGTGCACAGCGGGTACGTGAACCGCACACCGGGCTTCACCGTGATCGCCACGGCACACTCGGGCGCGGAGGCGCTCCGGCTCGTGCGCGACGAGAAACCCGACCTCGTCCTGCTCGACATCTACCTGCCCGACATCGACGGCCTCACCGTCCTGCGGGAACTCCGCGCCGCACCGGCGACTGTCGACACCGACGTCATCGTCATCACGGCCGCCCGCGACGTCGAGACCATCCGCAGCTCGCTGCGCGGCGGGGCGCTGCACTACCTCATCAAGCCGTTCTCCTACACGGCTCTGCGCGACCAGCTCGACCGGGTGGGCTCCCTGCACCGCAAGCTGGCCCGCCTCTCGGCGCGCCCGGCCGCGGCGCAGCACGAGGTCGACGACGTGTTCGGCACACGGCGGCCCGGCACGGCGCCGTTGCCGAAGGGACTCACCACGCAGACGGCGGAACTCGTGAAGGCCGCGCTGACCGCCCACCCGGAGGGACTGTCGGCGACGGAGTGCGCGCACGAGACCCGGCTCTCCCGCCCCAGCGCCCGCCGGTACCTGGAGCACTTCGTCGACACCGGCCAGGCGGACGTGCGCCTGCGCTACGGCAACACCGGCCGCCCCGAGCGTCAATACCACTGGCGAAGCTGACGCCCCAGAACCACCGTGTCCGCGCCTCCCGTACGCGTGTCCGCAGTTCCCGCACGCGTGTCCGCAGCGTGCGACGCGGACATGCGTACGCAGGGCGCGGACACGGTGCCGGGGTCGAGACTCGGCGTACGGGAAGCGCAAACACACGTGCGCAGACTGCGGACACGCGTGCGCAGACTGCGGACACGGCGTCAGTAAGTCGGTCAGTCGGTCAGTCGTCCCAGGAGCGGCGGGTGCGCTTGATCTGGGCGCGTCGCTTCTTGCTCGCGAGGCGGCGTTCCTGCGAGCCCTTCGTCGGTTTCGTGGGACGGCGCTTCTTCGGCGGTGGCGCGGCGGCCTGCCGCAGCAGCGCCACGAGCCGCTCGCGCGCGGCGCGGCGGTTGGCCAGCTGCTCCCGGTGCTCGCTCGCCACGACGGTGAGCACACCCTGGACCAGCTTGCCGCTCAGCCGCGCCAGCAACCGAGCCCGCAGGTCGTCGGGCACCGACGGCGACCGCGCGACGTCGAAGGACAACTCGACCCGCGACGACGTCGTGTTGACTCCCTGGCCACCCGGGCCCGACGCACGCGAGAACCGTTCGGACAACTCGCTCTCGGCGATCACGAACCGGGCGTTGACCCGCAGGTTCTCGCTCATCGGGGCCGCACTAGAAGCGAGGGTGATCCCCGGTGAGGGTCACGCGAGGACCGTCCGGGTCGTCCGAGGGCCGCACCTCGCCCAGCACCCAGGCGGGCACGTGCCGTGCCGTGAGCATGGCCAGCGCACGGTCGACGTCCTCGGGCGACACGACGACCACCATGCCGACGCCCATGTTGAACGTGCGTTCCATCTCGTCGCGCTCCACGCGACCCCGCTGGGCGATCACCGCGAAGACCGGGTCGGGTGTCCACGTGTGCCGTTCGAGCTGAGCCACGACGCCGTGCGGCATGACCCGCGCGAGGTTCTCCTGCAGCCCGCCTCCGGTGACGTGCGCGAACGTGCGCACCTCGGCCTCGGCCACCAACGCGAGGCAGTCCTTCGCGTAGATGCGGGTGGGTTCGAGCAGTTCCTCGCCGAGGGTCCGACCGAACTCCTCGACGTGGCCTTCGAGCGGCATCCGCGCGATGTCGAGCAGCACGTGCCGGGCGAGCGAGTACCCGTTGGAGTGCAGGCCGGAGGAGCCCAGTCCGATGACGACGTCTCCCGGCCGCACCAGCTCGGGCCGCAGGACGGCCGACGCCTCGACCACGCCCACGCCGGTGGCGGACACGTCGTAGTCGTGCTCGCCCATCATGCCCGGGTGCTCCGCGGTCTCTCCGCCGAGCAGCGCGCACCCGGCGCGCACGCACCCTTCCGCGATACCCGAGACGATCGCCTCGATCTTCTCGGGCACCACCTTGCCGACGGCGATGTAGTCCTGCAGGAACAGCGGCTCCGCACCGGTCACCACGAGGTCGTCCACCACCATCGCGACGAGGTCGATGCCGATGGTGTCGTGCTTGTCCAGCGCCTGCGCCACCGCGATCTTGGTGCCGACGCCGTCGGTGGAGGACGCGAGCAGCGGCTCGGTCCACCGGCCCGCCTTCAGCGCGAACAGCCCGGCGAAACCACCGACACCGCCCACCACCTCGGGCCGCGCCGTCCGGGCGGCATGGGGCTTGAGCAGCTCGACGGCTTTGTCGCCTGCGTCGATGTCGACACCGGCGGCGGCATACGTGGCGCGCGCGGACTCGCTCACGAAAGCGGCTCCATCCTCACTTCGTAACGGCTAGGGACGCCGAACGGCATCCTCGGCACCGTACCCCGGTGCCGAGGTGGGCATCGGACGCGGTTTGTCCGGAGACTCCTCCGAAAGCTGTTCGTGATCCTCGCCGAGGTTTTCGAGCACGTGCTTGCCGATGAGTTCCTCGTCGGGCAGTGGAATCGGGTACTCGCCGTCGAAACAGGCCGCGCAGAGCCGCGACGCGGGCTGCTCCGAGGCGGCGACGAGGCTTTCCAACGACACGTACCCGAGCGAGTCGGCGCCGATCAGGCGACGGATGCCGTCGAGGTCGGCGCCGTTGGCGACGAGTTCGGCGCGTGAGGCGAAGTCGATCCCGTAGAAGCACGGCCAGCGCACGGGCGGCGAGGCGATGCGGACGTGCACCTCGACGGCGCCCGCCTCCCGCAGCATCCGCACGAGCGCGCGCTGGGTGTTGCCGCGCACGATGGAGTCGTCGACGACGACCAGCCGCTTGCCGCGGATGACCTCGCGCAGCGGGTTCAGCTTCAGCCGGATGCCCAGCTGCCGGATGGTCTGCGACGGCTGGATGAACGTGCGGCCGACGTAGTTGTTCTTGACCAGGCCCGAGCCGTACGGGATGCCGGAGCCCTGCGCGTACCCGATCGCGGCGGGAGTGCCGGACTCGGGCACCGGGATGACCAGGTCGGCGTCGGCGGGGTGCTCCTCCGCGAGCCTGCGACCGATGTCGACGCGGGTGGCGTGCACGCTCCGGCCCGCGATCACCGTGTCGGGGCGGGCCAGGTAGACGTACTCGAAGATGCAGCCCTTGGGTTCGGGGCCGGCGAATCGGCTGGAGCGCAGGCCGTCGGCGTCGATGGCGATGAGCTCGCCGGGTTCCACTTCGCGCACGAACGACGCACCGACGATGTCGAGGGCCGCGGTCTCGCTCGCCACGACCCATCCGCGTTCGAGCCTGCCGAGCACGAGTGGCCGCACCCCGTGGGGGTCGCGGGCGGCGTAGAGGGTGGTCTCGTCGGCGAACACCAGGCAGAACGCGCCGCGCACGTCGGGCAACAGGTCCAGAGCGGCGGCTTCGAGGCCGCGGTCGGCGGCGGAGTGGGCGAGCAGCCCGCAGAGCAGATGGGAGTCGGTGGTCGCGCCGCCGGGTTCGACGACACCCAGCCGCTGCGCGCGTTCGTGCAGCTCGTGGGTGTTCACCAGGTTGCCGTTGTGGCCGAGCGACAGGCCCGTGTCGGCCTTGGTGTTGCGGAAGACGGGTTGGGCGTTCTCCCACGTCCCGGATCCGGTCGTGGAGTACCGGCAGTGCCCGACGGCGACGTGGCCTTGCAGCGACGACAGGACCTGCTCGTCGAAGACCTGGCTGACGAGACCGAGATCCTTGAAGACGACGATCTGTTTGCCGTTCGACACGGAGATGCCCGCGGCTTCCTGTCCGCGGTGCTGCAACGCGTACAGGCCGTAGTACGTCAGCTTGGCGACGTCCTCACCCGGCGCCCAGACGCCGAAGACGCCGCATTCCTCACGAGGCTCCGGCTCCACCTGATCCGTCCGGACCTGATTCACGAAGAGGGCTCCCTACTGACGAGAACGGGCCGCCTTCAGTCTAGGCCCGAAGGCCCTCCCGGCGACCCGTTCTCGTGATGCGGAGCTCACGCGCTGGCCCGCAACCACACGGACTGCCCGCGGTTGCCGCCGACCCAGCAGCCACGCCCGCCGGCCCGGCGCTGCGGCGGCGTCTCGGACACGTCGGGCAGGTCGAGCAGCGCGTCCACGACCTCGTGCATGTCGCCGTCCCGACGCCACTGGAGCGTGCGCGGCGCGAGGATGTCCGCCTCGTCGGCCGGCATCCGCATGGCGGACACCTCGTCCTCCGAGTCGAAGCGGACGACGTCCACCACGGTCCCGTGCACCCGGACCCCGACGATGGCGATGAGTTCGCCCTCGGCGTCCCTGGGGTGCACGAACTTGAACCCGCGCGCGATGAGCCTGCCGAGCAGGTCCTCCACCGCGGCGGCCTCGGCCTGCTCCGCGGCGAGGTCCACAGTCGTGTCGACAGCGGACCGCACGGCGGTGTCCACGTCAGACGGCGAGGTCATCGAACTCACCCTCCTTGGCGCCGGCGAGGAACGCGGCGATCTCGGCCTGCGTGTAGACGAGCGCGGGGCCGCGGGGATCACGGGAGTTGCGGACGGCGACGTCGCCCGAGGCCAGACGAGCGACCTCGACACAGTTGCCCATGGCGCCGCTGTAGGAACTCTTGCGCCACGCGACGTCCAGGACGTCCGCGGGGACCGCCGCGGTCTGCGCCGTCGCCATCGTCGTCACCGTCGCAGCGCTCGCGCTCTTCGCGGTGCCCACGGCACCGTGACCGTCTAGCTTCGCCATGATCCTCACCTTCCCGACCGACAACCTTCGGAGGATGCATCTGCACGTGCATTCGATTGTGCGCGAAGAGTAGCACCACGCCGCGCACTCGCGAATGCACGTGCAGCAGCAAGCGCACGAAAATAATCACAGCGTGATGCGCGTCATAATGAGCAACCTCAGGGGCTGGTCAGCGCGTCAGGAGAGCCGGTTACTCAGCTCTCCGACAACACCGAGGCGATGAGCCGGCGGGACCGTTCCGGCGTCTCCGCGTCCACCGCGAGCCGGTCGAGCGAACGCCCGATCAACTCGATCTCGTCCGGCCGCTCCAGGTAGATCCCACCGGCGATGTGGTCGACATAGCCGATGTTCGGCAGTTCCGGCTGGGCGAAGCGCAGCAGCGTGAACGGGCTCTCCGCGGCGTAGCCACTGCGGTCGTACGGCATGATGTGCGGCAACGCGGTGGCGTCGAGCAGGTGCTGCAGCTGCGCGCGGTGCACCGTGCGACCACCGATCGGGCGGCGGATCACCGACTCGTCGAGCACGGCCCACAACTTGGGCGGGTTCGGACGCAGCAACAACCGCTGTCGCCGCATGCGCACCTCGATCCTCGCCTCGGCAGCGGGATCGGCCGCCTCGGGAAGGCCGTGCGTGATGACCGCCCGCGCGTAGGCCTCGGTCTGCAACAGGCCCGGGACGTACTGGAGCTCGTACGTCTGGATCCGCGACGCCGCCTGTTCGAGCCCGAGGAAAGGCTCGAACCACTTGGGCGTGTAGTCGTTGAACTTCTGCCACCAGCCCGGCTCGTTGGCCTCCCGGGCCATCTGGAGCAGGACTTCGCGTTCCCCGTCGTCGGTGACGCCGTACAGCGTCAGCAGGTCGGCGACGTCACGTTCCTTGAACCCGACCCGCCCCAGCTCCATGCGGCTGATCTTCGACTCGGACGCCCTGATGTGGTAGCCCGCTTCGGACCGGCTGATGTCCGCCAGCTCCCGCAGCCTGCGGAGTTGCGCACCGACGATCATTCGACGAGCGGTCGGAGTGGTGGCCTCAGCTCCGACACCGTCCCCCGCAGCCATCGTTCGCTGCCCGTTCCTTCCCTCGTCGTGAGCGCCGGCACTGGATCGCGGCTGATGAATGGTAACCGAGGAAAGCACTCGATCTTCCCGAAACTACTCCACGCGCCGACAGCGTCAAGCACCGTCCCGACGACACCGGGCGGCGGGATTTCGCGCAGGGTGCGACTACAGGCGCACGATCGGCAGCCACGCCGAAACGTCGGCGCGCGTACCCGAGGCGGCGACCTTTCCGGTCTCGACCGCATCGGTCCACTTCAGACGCCCGAGCGCCAGTTCCAGCCACGTGCGGGGGTCCGTCTCGACGACGTTCGCCGGCGTGCCGCGTGTGTGCCGAGGGCCGGCGACACACTGCACGGCCGCGAACGGCGGAACCCGCACCTCGACGCTCCTGCCCGGAGCCACCGCGGCGAGCGTCCGCAGGCTCAACCGGACGGCCTGGGCCAGCTCCGCTCTCGCGGGCTCGGGCCCGCCGTCGAGCCACGGCAGCACGCGTTCGCACGCGGCCCGCAACTCGCCGGGATCAATCAAGCGTGAAGACGGCATGCTCCCACAGTAAAGTGATGGCGACAGCCGGCACGGACACCACCTGGGGAAGCACATGGCCCAGCGCGACGACCCACACCGCCTCGTGCCCGAGCAGAGCGCCGCCGTGCGCAAGCCCGAGATCACGGCCGAGATGCGCACGAACGCGCGGGCAAACCCCGGCAGCTGGCTGTACGTCATCGACGAGGCCTTCGACCCGAAGGGCAACGTGCCCACGTGGGCGGTCGTCGGCGCCTATCCCGTCGACGGCCGGGGCGAGATCGTGGACGACTTCCACTTCAACGACCAGTACCGCCCCTCGCCGCAGGCCCTCGGGTTCCCCGACCCCAGCAGTGAGCTCGAGTACCTGCTCCAGCTCATCTACACGCGGCACCGGCCCGAGGAGGACCTCGCGCCCGCGGTGCTCGGCGCGGACCTGTACGTCTACGCCTACACGCCCGCGCAACGCACCCTCGTCGGGTTCCACGACCTCGACGGCGACGTGGTCGTGTCCGCCTACACCGCCAAGGCGCTGGCCCCCCGCGACTGGCCGCACGCGAGGAAGGTCAAGGGCAGGGACATCATCGACCTGCTCGGCGGCTGCCCTCTCGCGCTGAACCCGGACGATGCGATCACCGCCGTGGTCACCCCGGACGAGCTCGAGTACGCGCGGACCCATCTGCTCTGACGCGGGCATCCGCGCCTTCACCCGAACCTTCGACGGTGAACGAACCCTCCTTTCGTTGGGAATCGGGCAAGATATTTACCCACTCGGCCTAAAGTCTTCACGCCAACTAGTGACAAGTCCGGCGCGCTGTGCCCACAATCGACCGCCGAACCGACACGTTGAGTGAACGGTTCGTAGCGAGGGCATAGTTGATGAAAGGACACTTCCGATGGGCATCGGACGGAGAAGGTGGCGCATTGCCGCTGCCACCGTCGCCGCGTCCGTCAGTGCGCTCCTGCTCGGCGCACTGACCCCCGCGGCGGCCGACGTCGACTCCAGCGCGAACGGCCGGGACCAGGTCGATCACGCCATGGGTTCGCAGATCAGGAAACACGAGGGCGACCATTCGACCTCGTTCACGAAACAACGCGCGCTACAACCACAGGGCCTGAACTCCGATGGCGTGGACGCCTACGCCACGGTTCCGGGTATCGACGTCAGCGGCTGGCAAGGAAACGTCGACTGGGCGCACTGGTGGAATCAGGGCAAACGATTCGCGTACGTGAAGGCGACCGAGGGAACGAGTTACAAGAATCCCTACTTCGCGCAGCAGTACAACGGTTCCTACAACGTGGGAATGATTCGCGGCGCCTATCACTTCGCGCGCCCGGACGTCTCGTCCGGCGCCGCCCAGGCGAACTTCTTCGTCGACAACGGCGGCGGCTGGTCCCGTGACGGCAAGACGCTGCCCGGGGCGCTGGACATGGAGTACAACCCGTACGGCGCCACCTGCTACGGCAAGTCGAAGGCGCAGATGGCGGCGTGGGTGAAAGACTTCCACGACACCTACTACTCCCGCACCGGTCGCTGGCCGGTCATCTACACGTCGACGAGCTGGTGGAACCAGTGCGTCGGCACCGCGGGCGACTTCTCCGGCACCGTGCCGCTGTGGGTCGCGCGCTACGCCTCGTCGGTGGGCGAGCTTCCGTACAACTGGGGCTACCACACGATCTGGCAGTACACGTCGAGCCCGATCGACCAGAACTCGTTCAACGGCGCGTACGACCGCCTGCAGGCTCTGGCCAACGGCTGACGTCCCACCCCGACGAGTTCGGGCAAGTCCGGGCAAGGTCGGACACTGTGGACATAACTGAACAGTCCCACGCAGAGGGCTTCCACTCGGTCTCACCGGTGGGAGCCCTCTGTCGTGACAGTCCCATAACTGCTGCGTTGTCCGCCTTCTCGTCACGGTGAATCATCGCCTCGTCACCCGGTGACACCGGTGTGTGTCCGGACACGCCCCCGCACCTCCGGGGCACGTGCATGCAGGCAGAATGCGCTCACACCGACGCGCGCCCGGGGGAACCGAAGGATCGGGCCGCGGCGTCTGAGGGAGATCCACGACGCGCTTCACGGGGGAGCGCAGCTGAGGGAAGGCACAGCAGTCATG
Organism: Saccharomonospora azurea NA-128; assembly: GCF_000231055.2. Taxonomy (GTDB): domain Bacteria; phylum Actinomycetota; class Actinomycetes; order Mycobacteriales; family Pseudonocardiaceae; genus Saccharomonospora; species Saccharomonospora azurea. The sequence goes on from NZ_CM001466.1 coordinate 2,784,408, forward strand.
ACCTATCCACCCCAACCCGGTCAGCCCGGACAGCCCGGACAGCCCGGACAGTCACCGTACGGTCAGCCAGGGCCGGTGCCAGGGCCGCCCTCCGGCGGTTTTCCGCAGCAGGGCGGCCAGTACCCGGGCATGCCCGGCTATCCGCAGCAAGCCCAGTACGGCCCGATGGACCCGAACCAGTACGGCCAGATGGGCGGCTTCCCACCGCAGGAGCCGAAGAAGAGCAAGACCGGCCTGTGGGTCGGTATCGGCATCGCGGTGGTCGCCGTGGTGGCGTTCGTCATCACCGCATTCGTCGTTCCCGGCTTCCTCCTGAGCGACGACGACGACAGTGAGAGCACGTCCGGCGACTCGGGAACGAGCGCGGGCGGCGAGCAGGGCGGGGACGGCGGTCCCGGTGCTCTCGCCCAGCAGATCGCCGACGCGCTGACCTCGGGTGACAGCGCCACGCTGCAGAACCTGCTCTGTGCGGACGCGACCGAGATGGTGAACGAGGCCGTCGGGATGGCGGGCTCACTCGGCCAGGTTCAGATGACCGGTGAGCCGCAGGTGCAGGGGGACCAGGCGGCCGTTCTCGGCACGGCGGGCGAGTACAAGGTCGCCGCTCTGCTGAAGGACTCGGGCAACGGGTGGTGCTGGCAGGACGTCCAGATCGACACCTCCGGCGCCGGCGGTGACATCGGGGCGCCCGCACCCGGCGACACGGGCTCCACGGGAGACACCGGCGACACCGGCTCCACGGGCAGCGGCAGCCCGTCGGACCTGAGCAGCGAGGGCCAGCAGTTCCTCGACAAGGTCATGTCGACCCTGGACAAGGGTGACAGCGCCGCCCTGCCCGGCATGGTGTGCGAGGGCTGGGAGGACGCGCTGGAAGACCTCAAGACGAAGGCCTCCAGCAGCGAGACCCTCGAGATCGAGGAGGTGGAGCTCATCGACTTCGGCGGCGGCGCCGAGGGCTTCACCGCGACGATGACGTCGGACACGGGCGGGCTCATCGTGTCCGCCGAGAACACCACGGGCACGTACTGCATCTTCAGCGCTGCGGGCTACTGACCCGCACTGACCCGCACTGACGCGAAAGGCCCGAGGCCGCGGGATTCACCTCGCGCCCTCGGGCCTCGTCGTCTCTCGCGTCAGCCGAACAGCGTGGGCAGCGTGCCCTCCCAGGCCTCGCGCAGCTCGTCCAGTCCGAAGTCGGCGACGTCCTGGATGTGCACGGCGTCCGCCTCGGGGTCCACGACGCCGGTCTTGCGCCACGGCAGGCCACGCGCCGAGCACATCTCGGTGAAGCGCAGCTCCTCCGTCCTCGGCACGGCCACGAGCACGCGTCCCGCCGACTCCGAGAACAGCTGCACGAACGGGTCGGCGTCCGGGTCCAGGATGATGCGAGCACCGCACTGGCCGATGAGCGCCATCTCGACGATCGTCTGGGCCAGCCCGCCGTCGGACACGTCGTGCGCCGCGGAGATCATGCCGTCCCGCGAGCCCGCCACGAGGATCTCCGCCAGCAGTCGCTCGCGCTCCAGGTCCACCTTCGGCGGCAGGCCACCGAGGTGCCCGTGCATCACCTCCGCCCACGCCGAGCCTCCGAACTCGTCGTGGGTCTCTCCGAGCAGCAGCAGGCTCTCGCCCGCCTCCGCTCCGATGCCGGTGGGGATGCGGCGGCTCACGTCGTCGATCACACCGAGCACACCGACGACCGGGGTCGGCAGGATGGCCTGGTCGCCGGTCTGGTTATAGAAGCTGACGTTGCCGCCGGTGACCGGCACGCCGAGCTCGGCGCACCCGTCGGCCAGGCCGTGGACGGCGCGCTCGAACTGCCACATGACGCCCGGGTCGCGCGGCGAACCGAAGTTGAGGCAGTTGGTGACCGCCATCGGCATCGCGCCGCTGGTGGCGACGTTGCGGTACGCCTCGGCGAGCGCGAGCTGCGTGCCCGCGTAGGGGTCGAGGTAGACGTAGCGGCTGTTGCAGTCGGTGGACACGGCGACACCGCGGCCCGTCGACTCGTCGATCCGGATCATGCCGGAGTCGGCGGGCTGGGCCAGCACCGTGTTGCCGCGCACGTAGCGGTCGTACTGCTGCGTGACCCACTCCTTCGACGCAAGGTTCGGCGAGGAGATCATGCGCAGCAGCGTCTCGCGAATCTCGTCCGGAGTGGACGGACGCGGAAGGGAGTCCGGCGTGTCGGCCTGCAGCGCGTCCTGCGCGGCCGGACGCGCGTACGGGCGGTCGTAGACCGGGCCCTGGTGCGCGACCGTGCGCGGCGGGACGTCGACCACGGTCTGCCCGTGCCAGTCGATGACGAGGCGGTCGCCGTCGGTCACCTCACCGATGACGGTGGCCGTGACGTCCCACTTGCGGCACACCTCCATGAAGGCGTCCACATCGGACGGCTTCACGACGGCGCACATGCGTTCCTGCGACTCGCTGGAGAGGATCTCGGCCGGGGTCATCCCCTCGGCCCGCAGCGGCACCTGGTCGAGATCGACGTGCATGCCGCCGTCACCGGCCGCGGCCAGCTCCGACGTGGCACACGCGAGCCCGGCACCACCGAGGTCCTGGATGCCCACCACGAGCTTCTTGGCGAACAGCTCCAGCGAGCACTCGATGAGCACCTTCTCCATGAAGGGGTCGCCCACCTGCACGCTCGGCAGCTTCTTGCGCCCGCCGGAGTTCTCGTCGCCCGAGAAGCTGTCGCTGGCGAGGACGGACACGCCGCCGATGCCGTCGAGGCCCGTGCGGGCGCCGAACAGGATGACCTTGTTGCCGGTACCGGAGGCGTGGGCGAGGTGCAGGTCCTCGACCCGCATGGCACCCACGCACAGCGCGTTGACCAGGGGGTTGCCCGCGTAGCTGGAGTCGAAGACGACCTCGCCGCCGATGTTGGGCAGGCCGAGGCAGTTGCCGTAGCCGGCGATACCCGCCACCACGCCGGGCAGCACCCGGCGCGTGTCCGGAGCGTCGGCGGGCCCGAAGCGCAGCGGGTCGGCCACCGCAAGCGGCCGCGCGCCCATCGCGAGGATGTCGCGCACGATGCCGCCCACACCCGTCGCCGCACCCTGGTACGGCTCCACATAGGACGGATGGTTGTGGCTCTCCGCCTTGAACGTGACGGCCCAGCCGTCCCCGATGTCGACCACCCCCGCGTTCTCGCCGATGCCGGCGAGCATCTTCTCGCGCATCTCCGGGGTGGTGGTCTCACCGAAGTAGGCCAGATGCTTCTTGGACGACTTGTAGGAGCAGTGCTCGCTCCACATCACCGAGTACATCGCGAGTTCCGCGTCCGTGGGCCTGCGCCCGAGGATGTCGCGGATACGCGCGTACTCGTCGTCGGCCAGCCCCAGTTCCGCGTACGGCTGGGTCTGCTCCGGAGTCTTTCCGGCGAGGTCGGTGGTGTCGACGGCGGGGGTTTCCACGTGAGGTGCTGCCACGAGACCAGACTAACCGCAGGCTCTCGTCAGGCCGACGTGACCAGCGACTTCACTGCGTCGAGTGCCGAGTAGAACACGCCGAGTCCGTCGTCGGACGGCCCGGTCAGCGCGTCGATGGCGTGCTCGGGGTGCGGCATGAGCCCCACGATGCGGCCGTCGGCGCTGCACACACCGGCGATGTCGCGCCGCGAGCCGTTGGGGTTGCCGTCGACGTAGCGGAAGACCACACGACCCTCGCCCTCCAGCTCGTCGAGCGTCGCCTCGTCGGCCATGTAACCGCCCTCACCCGACTTCAGGGGGATGAGGACGTCGGCGCCCTGGTCGTACCGCGTGGTCCAGCTCGTGGTGTTGTTCTCGACCCGCAGCCACTGGTCCCGGCACACGAAGTGCAGCTTCTCGTTGCGCACCAACGCACCCGGCAGGAGACCCGCCTCACAGAGGATCTGGAAGCCGTTGCAGATGCCCAGCACGGGCATTCCCTTGCCCGCGGCCTCGATGACCGACGTCATCACGGGAGCGAACCGGGCGATGGCGCCGCAACGCAGGTAGTCGCCGTAGGAGAAGCCGCCGGGAACGACCACCGCGTCGACGCCCTTGAGGTCCTCGTCACCGTGCCACAGCGACACCGCCTCCGCGCCCGACCGCGTCACCGCGCGCGCGGCGTCGACGTCGTCGAGCGTGCCGGGGAAGGTGATGACGCCGATGCGGGCGCTCATGAGTCGATCCTCCGAATCGTCCACTCCTCGATCACGGGGTTCGCGAGGAAACCCTCCGCGATCTTGGCGAGCGTTTCGTCGTCGACGCTGTCGTCGACCTCCAGCTCGAAGTGCTTGCCCTGACGCACCTCGGTGACCCCGGTGAACCCGAGCCTGCCGAGCGCACCGGCGACGGCCTGGCCTTGGGGATCGAGGATTTCGGGCTTGGGCATGACGTCGACGACTACTCGGGCCACGACTGGCTGCTCCTAGACTCTGCGCAGGTCAAATGCTCTTCGAGCGTAACCCAGGGGCCGAGAAGCCCCCGACACCCCTCGGCCCCTGAGTCGCCCGGCACCGACTGCTGCACTCCTGAAGACGTGCGGGTGTCGCGGGCCGTTGCTCGCGCGGGCACAGCGGGTCGTGATTCGCCGGAACGGCCCAGGATCGACTCGGCCGAGGTCACGGTGCGCGACCGGCGATCCGCCGTCCTCGGTACGGAACGGGTCGCCGGTCGCACTCGGGCGGCTCAGGCGTTCGCCGCGATCTCCGGCCGGGGCGGCTGGTCGTTCGGCGGCGGCTGCCCCTTCGGCGAGCGGGTGAGCACCCTGCGCAGACCGAAGGCTCCGACGACACCGATCACCGAGACGACGATGAGGAAGATCAGTCCAGTGAGGGCGGATCCGGTGGCGTCGACCACCGCCGCGATACCCATCGGGCCGAACCCGCCGCCGAGGTTGCCGATGCCGTTGATGGCTCCGATCCCCGCCGCGGCGGCGGCCCCGGTGAGGAACTTCGGCACGAGTCCCCACATCACCGGCTGCGCGGCGTAGCCACCGATCGAGGCGACGCAGATGCCGATCATCTGCACCACCGGCGACGACACCAGCGCCGAGATCGTGAAGCCGACCGCCGAGAAGCCCAGCATCAACGCGAGCCAGCCGAACGGCGTGCCCCTGTTCCGCGCGAGCCGCGGCACGGCGAGCAGCCCCACCATCACGCACACGTACGGGATGGCCGACACGAGCCCGACCTCCAGGCCGGACAGGCCGCCGAAGCCCTCGACGATGGTCGGCAGCCAGAACGCCAGCCCGTAGGTGGCCAGCGGGAAGCAGAGGAAGAACACGGCCATCGCCAGCACCCTGCGGTCGCCGAGGACCTTCCACGGGTTGCGCGGCTGGTCGCCGGCCTCGGCGTCCTCGGCGGCGAGGGCGCTCTTCAGCGCCGTGCGTTCGCGGTCGTCGAGCCACCTGGCGCTGTCGGGGTCCTTGGGCAGCAGCCACAGCACCAGGGGTGCCACGAGCACGGCGGGCAGACCGGTCGCGATGAAGATCCACTGCCAGCCACCCAGACCCCAGACGCCGTCCAGGTCGTTGAGCGCGCCCATCAGCGGGTTGCCGATGATGAACGAGATCGGTCCGGCGAGCATGAACAGACCGATGGCGGCCCCGCGGTGCGCCGAGGGGAACCACCGGGTGAGGTAGTAGATGACGCCCGGGAAGAACCCGGCCTCGGCCGCGCCGAGGAGGAAGCGGGCGAGGTAGAACTGCCAGGTTTCGGTCACCAGGGCCGTCGCGATGGTGACGATGCCCCACGTGACCATGATCCGGGCGATCCAGCGGTGGGCACCGAAGCGGTGCAACGCGAGGTTGCTCGGCACCTCCAGCACCGCGTAGGCCACGAAGAAGAACACCTGGCCCAACGTGAAGACCGTGGCCGAGAGGCCGAGCTCCTCCTGGAGCGTGAGCTTGGCGAAGCCGACGTTCGATCTGTCGATGTAGGCGATCACGTACAGGACTGCGAGAAAGGGCAGCAGCCGCAGCGTGATCGCTCGGATCGTGCGCGGTGAGACCCGCGAGGTGTCAGGGTGCACCGTTGTCTTCCCCGATCGTTGATGTCCGAAATATCGGACCACGTCCGTCATTACGTTGGCGGAACCGTAAGACCAGCCCCTTGCGCTGTCAACGGTCGAGCCCTAATCTCGTTCGCGGTTACGAACGTCATCCGATATTTCGGACAAGATTGGTGGATGCGGTGGAACGGTCGCGAACCTTCCTGCGCTCGCTCGGACTGCCTTCGACAGACCCCGGCGAGCTCCCGAGCAGCACGAAACGCTTCCCCGACGGCGCGGCGTACCGCGTCGAGATCCCCAGCGTCGAGGGGGTCGAGGCGATGGAGGCCGTCTTCGGCGAGGCCGACGCCCGAGGAGTCACCGTCCACCGGGTCTCCCAGGGCAGCGGCGGCATGCTGCTCACCCAGACCGAGCTGACGGCCATGGCCGCGCTCGCCGAAGCGCGCGGCGTGGAGCTCAGCCTGTTCGCGCGGCCCGTGGCGGGGTGGGACACCGGCGCGGCGTCGCTCGCGGAGGGCGGCGGGTCGATGGCCGCGCAGGCGCGGGGCACCGAACAGCTCGTCCACGTGCTCGCGGACATCCGCCGCAGCGCGGAGGCGGGGGTCCGCAGTGTGCTCGTCACCGACCTCGGCGTGCTGAGCGTCGCCTCCCGCATGCGGCAGGCCGGCGAACTGCCCGCGGACCTGCAGTTCAAGGTCAGCGTGCAGATGGGACTGTCGAACCCGGTGTCGATCCGCATCGCCGAGGAACACGGGGCCGACACCTACAACGTGCCCACGGACCTGTCGCTGGCGCAGCTCGCCGCCGTGCGCGCGGCCATCGACATCCCCATCGACATCTACGTGGAATCGCCCGACGACCTCGGCGGGTTCGTGCGGCACTTCGAGATCGCCGAGATCGTGCGGGTCGCCGCGCCCGTGTACCTCAAGTTCGGCCTGCGCAACGCGCCGAACATCTACCCGAGCGGCACGCACCTGACCGGCACCGCCGTGAGCCTCTCGCGGGAACGCGTGCGCCGGGCCGAGATCGGCCTGGAGACCCTCGCCCGGTACGCCCCTGACGCCGTGGCGTCCACCCTGCCCGCGGATGATCTGGCCGTGCCGAACACCACCGCCGTCACCGAGTCGACGAGGAGCACGCCGTGAAGATCACCGATGTCGAGACCTTCGTGATGGGCACGCCGTGGCGTGACCTGACCTTCGTCCGCGTCACCACCGACGAGGGACTGACGGGCGTCGGTGAGACCCGGATGCTCGGGCACACCGAGGCGTTGAAGGGGTATCTGTCCGAGGCCGTGCCCCGGCACGTGATCGGCGCCGACCCGTTCGACATCGAGGCGCTCGTGCAGCGCATGAAGCGCGGCGACTACGGCAGGCCCGGCGAGATCATGATGTCCGGCATCGCCTGCGTCGAGATGGCCTGCTGGGACATCGTCGGCAAGGCTCTCGGCCAGCCGGTGTGGCGACTGCTGGGCGGCAAGGTCCGCGACCGCGTCAAGGCCTACGCCAACGGCTGGTACACCGTCGAGCGCACCCCGGAGGAGTTCCACGCCGCCGCGAAGCGCGTCGTCGAGCGCGGCTACCGCGCGTTGAAGTTCGACCCGTTCGGCCCCGGCCAGTGGGAGCTGGAACCGCAGGAGCGCACCCGGTCGATCGAGCTGGTGGAGGCCGTGCGCGACGCCGTGGGCCCCGACGTGGAGATCCTCGTCGAGATGCACGGCCGGTTCGCTCCCGCGGAGGCGGTGCGCATCGCCCGCTCGATCGCGAAGTTCGACCCGAGCTGGCTGGAGGAGCCCGTTCCGCCGGAGAACCTCAAGGCGCTGGCGAAGGTCGCGGAGCAGGTCGACTTCCCGGTGGCGACCGGGGAACGCATCCACGACCGGGCGGAGTTCCGCGAGCTGTTCGAGCTCCAGGCCGCCGACGTCATCCAGCCCGACATCGGTCACCTGGGCGGCATCCTGGAGACGCGCAAGCTCGCGGCGACGGCGGAGACGCACTTCGTGCTCGTGGCGCCGCACAACGTGGGCGGCCCGGTGCTCACGATGGCGAACCTGCACCTGGCCGCGTGCACCCCGAACTTCAAGATCCAGGAACACTTCAACGACTTCGCCGACGAACACGTCAAGCAGGCGGCTCCCGGCCTGCCGCCGGTGGAGGACGGCTACTTCGCCCTGCCGATGGCGCCGGGGCTCGGCGTGGAACTCGACACCGACTTCGTGGCCGAGCACCCGTTCCAGGCCGCGCGCTTCGACCTGTTCGCCGACGACTGGCAGTTCCGGGGCACCAAGGCGGGCACACTGGAAGGAGACGACGCATGACCGACGTGACGGACGCACTGCTCGACGCGGCGGCGAGCGCGGCGAGGCCGTGGGCGGAGCTGCCCGACAAGACACGCGCGGCGGCGTTGGAGGCCGTCGCGGGCGCCCTCGACGCGGCGGCCGACGAGCTGGTGCCGCTGGCGAGGGAGGAGAGCCGCCTCCCCGAGGCCCGGCTGCGTGGCGAGCTCGTGCGCACGACGTTCCAGCTGCGCTCGTTCGCGGGCCAGGTACGTGAGGGCTTCGAGGTCATCGAGGACGACGCCGACCCCGACTGGCCCACCGGGCCCCGCCCGGCGCTGCGGCGGGTACTGATGCCGCTCGGGCCCGTCGTGGTGTTCGCGGCGTCCAACTTCCCGTTCGCGTTCTCCGTGGCGGGCGGCGACACGGCGTCGGCGTTGGCCGCGGGCTGCCCCGTCGTGGTGAAGGCCCACCCGGGCCACCCGAAGCTCTCGGACGCGACCGCGGAGATCGTGCGCGCGGCGTTGCTCGGCGCCGGTGCGCCGGAGGGCACGTTCGCGCTCTTCCACGGTGAGGCCGCGGGCCGCGACGCCGTGCTCGACCCGCGCACGAAAGCGGTGGCCTTCACGGGTTCGCTGCGAGGCGGCCGGGCCCTGTACGACCTCGCCGTGTCGCGCCCCGAGCCGATCCCGTTCTACGGGGAGCTCGGCAGCGTGAACCCGGTGTTCGTGACCCGCGCGGCCGCGCAGGCCAGGGCCGCGGAGATCGCGACGGGCTACGTCGACTCGTTCACGCTCGGCACCGGGCAGTTCTGCACCAAGCCCGGACTGCTGCTCGTGCCGTCGGATTCCCGGCTGCCCGAACTGGCCGCCGAGCACGCCCGCACGAAGGGCGCCACGGCGATGCTCAACGAGCGCATCGGCGAGGGATACACGGCGGGACTGGACGCACTGCGCGGACACGCCTCGGTGCGGGTGCTGGTGGAGGGCACGTTCGGCGAGGACGGCCCCACACCGACGTTGCTCGCGACGACGGCGGCCGACCTGCTCGCCGACTCCGAGGCGCTCGCGACCGAGTGCTTCGGCCCGACGTCGCTCGTGGTGACCTACGACGACGAGGAGCAGCTGCTCGCGGTGGCGCGCTCGCTGGAGGGTCAGCTCACCGGCACCGTGCACGGCGAGGAGTCCGACGACGTCGCCCGCCCGCTGCTGGCAGAGCTGGCCGAGCGCGTCGGCCGCGTGCTGTGGAACGGCTGGCCGACCGGCGTGTCGGTCACCCCGGCCATGCACCACGGCGGGCCCTACCCCGCCACCACCGCGCCCCTGCACACGTCGGTGGGGATCACCGCCTCGGCGCGGTTCCTGCGTCCGGTCGCGTTCCAGAACGTGCCCGGACACCTGCTGCCCCGCTGACGTCGGCACGAAGGGCCGTCCTCCACCACCTCGGCGGGGGACGGCCCTTCGTCGTGTTCGGTCAGGGAGTGACGGGACGGCCGCCGAGGCGGCGGGTCAGCTCCGCGGCTCCCTCCCGGACGAGCTTCTCCCACGTGGGCCACGCGTCGTCGGCGTGGCGCGAGGTGGGAATCGAGATGCTCATCCCCGCCACCCAGTCGCCCGCCGCGTCCACGACGGGCGCCGCGACGCACCCGGCGTCGGTGTTGGACTCGCTGCGTTCGTGGGCGACGCCGGACTCGCGCACCAGAGCGAGCTGGGCGCGTAGTTCGCTGCGCGAGGTGATGCTGTGCTCGGTGAGGCCGACGAGTCGCCGGCCCTTCAACCGGGCCGTGAGCTCCTTCTCGGGCAGCCCCGCGAGCAGGACCTTGCCGACCGCCGTGCAGTGCGCGGGGAGGCGACTGCCCACCTCGGAGATCAGCCGCACCGAGTAGGTGGAGTCGACTTTGGACACGTACACGACCTCCAGGCCGTCGAGCACCGCCACGTGCACGGTCTCGCGGCACTCGGCGGCGACCTGACGCGCCACGGCGTCGGCCTCGGCGGCGAACTCCAGCCGTTGCTGGTAGCGCGAACCCAGCTCCAGCAGCTTCGGCCCGAGCGCGTACGTCGTCTCCTCGCCCGAGCGCCGCACCAGGTAGTGCCGTTCGACCAACGTGGTCAGCAGCTCGTGCGCGGTCGAGCGCGGCAGCTCCAGCCGTCGGCCGATCTCACTCGCCGACAACGTGACATCGTCGGCCAGGAACAGTTCGAGGATGTCCGCGGCACGGAGCACGGCGGGCACGAGACGAGCCATGCGTCCAGCGTACCAGCCGCTGTCCGAAACTTCGGACAGCGTGCGGGACCGCGGACAGCGTCGATCCCGCCGTCACCGCCTGCCGTGCAGGAACGTGACGAGCTTGCCCACCAGCTCGTCGGTCTTGGCGGTGCGCGCGAACGTCGTCATCGCCAACGGCATCCGGTACCGCTGCCGCGCGACGGCCTTGGGCCGCGCGAACTCCCGCAACCCCTCGGGACCGTGGATGCGGCCGAACCCGGACTCCCCGACACCGCCGAAGGGCAGCGTCGCGATCCCCGCGAACGACAGCGGCGAGTTGATCGCCGTCATGCCCGTCCGCAGCCGCCGGGCGAGCTCCACGCCGCGCCGTCGCGAGAACACCGTGGACCCCAGCCCGTAGGCGGAGTCGTTGGCCTTCTCCACCGCCTCGTCCATGTCGACGACCCGCGTGACGGTGAGGGTGGGCCCGAACGTCTCCTCGCGCACGGCCTCGGAATCCTCGGGCACGTCGACCAGCACCGTCGGCCGCACGTAACGCTCGCCGACGGCGTCCGCGCCACCCACGAGCGCCCGACCCCCCTTGGCGAGGGCGTCGGCGATGTGCCTGCGCACCACGTCGAGCTGCGAGCGCATGGTCATCGGCCCGTAATGCTCACCCGGGTGCACCTCACGCGCCCGTTCGGTGACCCTGGCGACGAACTCGTCGTACACCGCCGTGTGGACGTAGACGCGCTCCACGCCGACACAGGTCTGTCCCGCGTTGGAGAACGCGCCCCACACTGCGGCGTCGGCCGCGGCCTCGAGGTCGGCGTCGGCGTCGACCAGCAGTGGGTCCTTGCCACCCGCCTCGATGATCACCGGGGTGAGGCGCTCCGCCGCGGCGGCCATGATCTTCTTGCCCGTGGCCGCCGAACCGGTGAAGGCGATCTTGTCGACGTCGCTGCGAACCAGCGCCGCGCCCGTGGCGCCGAACCCGGTCACCAGCTGCAACACCGGCCGCTCCGGAACGACCTCCGCGAAGGCGTCCACCAACCAGGCACCGACACCCGGCGTGTGCTCGCTCGGTTTGAACACCACGGCGTTGCCCGCCGCGAGTGCGTACGCGATCGACCCCAGCGGCGTGAAGACCGGGTAGTTCCACGGGCCGATGACGCCGACGACGCCCAGCGGGCGGTACTCCACCGTGGCCGCCTGGTTCGACAGCAGCAGTCCCGACGAACGCCGTTGCAGCCCAAGCACCTTGCGTGCGTTGCGGGCCGCCCACTCGATGTGCTCGACGGCCAGCACGATCTCCAACTGCGCGTCGCCTCGTGGCTTGCCGGTCTCGGCGCGCACCAGGTCGCACAGCTCGGACATGCGGCGAACGAGCACGCCCTTCCAGCGGCGGAGCCGTTCGGCGCGTCCCGCGAACCCGAGCGAGTCCCACCACTCGGCGGCCTCGCGCGCCCGGGCGACGGCGGCGTCGACGGCGGCCGCGTCGTGCACGGGATGGGTTCCCACCACCCTGTCGGTCGCCGGATCGATCGAGTCGAACGTCTCGACGGCCTGCTCGGTGCTCGTCATGCTGACAGCGTAGGGAAGCGACCGGTTACTGCCAACTCGCCAACAAGGGAGCCACCGTGAAGTTCGTCCACTACGGGCACTCGTGCATGCTGCTGGAAACCGACCACGCCCGGCTGCTGTTCGACCCCGGCGCGCTCTCCAGCGGCTTCGAGTCCCTCCGCGACCTCGACGCCGTGCTCATCACCCACCAGCACTACGACCACATCGACGTGGAGAAGCTGCCCGGCCTGCTCGCGGCCAACCCCTCGGCGCGCCTCATCGTCGACCCCGGCACCACCAAGACGATCGACAACCTGGAGATCGCGGTCACCACGGCGTCCCCGGGCGACACCTTCGACCTCGGTGGCACGCGGGTGACCGCCGTCGGTGGACAGCACGCGAGAATCCACAGCGACATCCCGGTGATCCCGAACATCGGTTACGTGGTCGACGGCGGCGCGTTCTACCACCCCGGCGATGCGTTCTTCGTCCCCGAACACCGCGTCGACGTGCTCGCGCTGCCGACGGTGGGGCCCTGGCTGAAGGCGGGCGAAGCCGTGGACTACCTGCGCGCGGTGTCGCCGCGGCTCGCGATCCCCGTCCACGAGGCACTGCTCGCCAGAACCGCCGGCTACATCGGCCTGTACACGAACCTCGCCCCGGACGGCACCGAGGTCCGCGTCGCCCCGCACGGCGAGCCGATCGACCTCTGACGCCTCTAACGGCGCGCCCGCTCCGCCGCGGCGTTCACGCCGTCCTCGCCCACGAGCGCGTTGATCCGCCGCTCCTCGCTCATCGACCGCAGGGCGGCGAGCAGGGCGGTGACCAGGAACGCCGTGAGTGCGACGTAGACGAGCGCGATCACCACCGGGGCCGCGCCGAGCGCGCCGAGCAGCTGCCACCCGTTGGTCAGCACGATCAGACCGCCCGCTGCCGTGCCCAGCAGCCTCGGCGGCATCCGGCGCGTCAGCACGGCACCGATCGGCGCGGCGAGCACCCCACCGATCAGCAACGCCGCGACCACCGCGAAGTCCATCCCGTGCAGCGACAACGCGGCGAGGAACGCCAGACTCGCCGACACCGTGACCGCGAACTCGGCCATCTGCACCGAACCCACGACCTTGCGCGGCTCCAGGCGCCCGCTGGAGAGCAGCGTGGTGGTGGCGACGGGCCCCCAGCCACCGCCGCCCGTCGCGTCGACGAACCCGGCCACCAAGCCCAGCGGGGCGAGGAACCGCACCCCCGGCCGCTTCTCGGTGATCAGCTTGCCCACCCGCAGGAAGGCGAACCGCACGAGGACGTACACCCCGAGCGCGAAGAGGATCACGCTCATCCACCCCGTCGCGAAATCCGCCGAGAACGACACCAGCAACACCGCCCCGATCACCGCGCCCACGGACCCGGGACCGGCGAGGATGCCCACCGCCCGCCAGTCGACGTTGCGGAACCGCCAGTGCGACACCCCGGACGCGAGCGACGTCCCGACCTGCGCGAAGTGGGCCGACGCCGACGCGATCGCCGGGGCGGTGCCGAAGACCACCAGTGCGGTCGTGGCGGTCATCCCGTACCCCATGCCGAGCGTCCCCGACACGAGCTGGGCGAGGAAGCCGGCAAGGCCGACCAGCAACAGCGTCAGCATCTACGCGCGGGCGCTAGAGGATCGGGCCCGGCTCGTACGACGTGGCTTCGGGGAACCGGCGCACGACCTCCGCCACCCGGGCGGCGACCGACTCGATCTGCGCGCCAGCGGTGCCGGTGAACGCGAGCCGGTCGGCGAGCAGCGCCTTCAGGTCGTCGGCGTCCAGTGGCAACCGCTCGTCGGAGGCGAGGCGCTCGACGAGGTCGTTCTCCTGCTGTCCCTGTTCACGCATGGCCAGCGCGACCCCGACGGCGTGCTCCTTGATCACCTCGTGGGCGGTTTCGCGGCCGACCCCGGCCCGCACCGCGGCCATGAGCACCTTCGTGGTGCCGAGGAACGGCAGGTAGCGCGAGAGCTCCCGGTCGATCACGGCGGGGAAGGCGCCGAACTCGGCGAGCACGGTCGCGAACGTCTCCAGCAGGCCGTCGAGCGCGAAGAACGCGTCCGGCAGCGCCACCCGGCGCACGACCGAGTCCGACACGTCGCCCTCGTTCCACTGGTCGCCCGCGAGCTCGCCGATCATCGACAGGTAGCCGCGCAACACCACGGCCAGGCCGTTCACGCGCTCACAGGAGCGGGTGTTCATCTTGTGCGGCATCGCCGACGACCCGACCTGGCCCGGCTTGAACCCCTCGGTCACCAGCTCGTGGCCCGCCATCAGCCGGATCGTGGTGGCCAGGCTCGACGGGGCGGCCGCGAGCTGCACGAGCGTCGAGAGCACGTCGAAGTCGAGCGACCGCGGATACACCTGGCCGACACTGGTGAACACCCGCTCGAACCCGAGGTGCGCGGCCACCTTCCGTTCCAGCTCCGCGAGCCGCTCCGGCGTGCCGACGAGGTCGAGCATGTCCTGTGCCGTGCCGACCGGCCCCTTGATCCCGCGCAGCGGGTACCGCGCGAGGAGGTCGTCGAGCCGGTCGAAGGCCACCAGCAACTCGTCGGCGGCCGTGGCGAAGCGCTTGCCGAGGGTCGTCGCCTGCGCGGCGACGTTGTGCGAGCGGCCCGCCATGACCAGCTCGCTGTGCTGCGTCGCGAGGTCGGCGAGCCGCGCCAGCACGGCGGCCACCCGCACCCGCAGATGTTCCAGCGAGCGCCGGACCTGCAGCTGCTCCACGTTCTCGGTGAGGTCCCGCGACGTCATGCCCTTGTGCACGTGCTCGTGCCCGGCGAGAGCGTTGAACTCCTCGATCCGGGCCTTCACGTCGTGCCGCGTCACGCGCTCGCGGGCGGCGATCGAGTCGAGGTCGACCTGGTCGAGCACGCGCTCGTAGTCGGCCACGACGTCGTCACCGACCTCGACCCCGAGCTCCCGCTGCGCCTTGAGCACAGCGAGCCACAGGTCGCGTTCGAGTCTGACCTTGTGCTCGGGCGACCACAGCCGGACCAACTCGGCAGAGGCGTACCGGGAGGCGAGCACGTTCGGGATTCGGGGCTTGTCCGTCACACGGTCAGGCTAACCACGCCGTCAGCGCGGCACCGGGTTCAGGGTCGACCTCGGCGTGGTGTTCCCACTCCGTGGACGACCCGCGCCGAACTCAGCTCAGTTCCTCGCGCAGCACCCGGGCCGCCACCGCCCGCGGCTCGGGGTCGACCGCGACGAGCGCGTTGACGACCGAGCCGTCCACCAGGGCGATGAGGCGTTCGAGGCGGTCGGCGTCCATGTCGAACCCCGACCGCACGAAGATCTCCAGGAGCAGTTCCCGCAGCTCGGCGGAGAGCACCCGCATCAGCGGACGCAGGTGCGGCCGACGGCCCGTGCCCACCAGCCGCTCGTAGCGACCCACCACGGCCTCGTAGTGCGGGTCCGGCCCCAACAGCAGGTCGAGCACGAGCTCGACCACGTCGTCCACGCGCCGGTCCTCTGTCGGCAACGTCGCCAACTTCGCCCGCCCGACCTCCAGCTCCTGCCGGCCGTGATGCTCCGTCGCCGCGCACACCAGCTCGTCGAGCGACTCGAAGTAGTACGTCGTCGACGCCAGCGGCAGCCCCGCGCGTTCGGCCACGGCCCGGTGGCGGACGGCGTCGAAACCGCCCTCACCCAGCAGTTCGGCAGCGGCCGCGACGAGCGCGGCGCGCCTGCGCTCGCCCTTCGGCGTACTGGCTGCGGACGTCATGGCCGGATAGTCTGCCACCTCCGAACCGAACTGCTGCGGCTGTGGCTCGCGCACACGGCGTTCGGCTAACCCAGGGCTGCGGCGACCCGGTCGGCGATCCCCGGAAGTTCGTCCCGAAGCGGCACGTCCGTCTCGTCCGCGCTGTTCTCGGCGATCCCCAGCACGGTCAGCCGCCCCTCCCCGACGACGGTGTCGACCACGTGACTGGCGACGTCAGGCGGTGCCGGAACCACACTCTCGCGATCGGGATGGAGGACGACGGCGACCACACCGCCCGGCACCCGGAACGCGGCCGAACGCGACACGACCTCGGAACACGGCCCGTAGCGCGTCGCCTCACCGATCGGATCGACCGGGAGCTCGCCAGCGAGGGCAGTGGCGAGCTCCCGATCGACCGCCTGGCACCCAGGAGTGCCCTCGGCCCGAGGGCCGTCCTCCCCGTGCGACTCGCCGCCCTGCTTCGGCGGGCCGTCGGGGAAGTTCTCGACACCCTGTCCACGCGGCCCGTCGCCGGTTGGTTGCCCGCCCTCCGAACTTTTTTTCACGGCCCCGTCGGACGCCGTGGACTCGGCCGGAGCCAGCGCCGTCGTGTGGTCGCCACCCTGCTCCGGTCCGCCCAGGACGACCCCGGTCACCGCACCCGCGCCCACCACGACGGCCGCGGCCACCGTCGCGAGCGAACGCCGTCGCGCCGTGATGCGCCGCGACGCGGACCTCACGTCGTCCACCGTGAACGACGGTGCGGGCACCTCCCCCGCCGCGTCGTGCAACAGCCGTTCGAGCCGACGCTCGTCGAGCTCACCCATGCGCGTCCACCTCCTCGCCCAACGCCGTCCGCAGGTTCGCCAGGCCCCGAGCCGTCTGGCTCTTGACGTTGCCCTCGCTGCACCTCAACGCCCGTGCCGTGCTGCTCACGTCGAGGCCCTCGAAGTAGCGCAGGACCAGCACCGCGCGCTGCTTCGCCGGGACCTTCGCGAGCCCGGCGAGCAGGTCGGCCCGCACGCTCACCCGGTCGGCCAGCGCATCGGTGCCGTACGGGTCGGACACCCCGCGAGGTTCGGGCAGGTCGTCGGTGTGCTGCTCCCGCCGCCACGGCCGCCGCGACTCGTCGATCGCCGCCCGCACCAACGTCTTGCGCAGGTAGGCGTCCACGGCCGCGCGGTCGCGGATCTTGCGCCATCGGCGGTGCAGTGACACGAAGGCCGTCTGTGCGAGGTCGTCGGCACGGTGCCAGTCCCCGCACAGCAGGTACGCCGTCCGGCGTACCGAATCTCGCTTGGCCGCGAAGTACTCCGCGAACTCGTCGTCGTCATGGTGGGCCACGCAGACGTCTCCGGTCGTTCTTGTTGTCGACGGTGGAGACGGAAGAACGCCGCTCCACGGTTGCACGCGACGAGCAGTGTCACCCATCCGCGGGGTCCGGCGCGAGCACCCGCCGGTGTGTGATGTCATCGGCGCGTGACGGTCGAAACCACCTCCGCCCCGCTCCCGCCCCTCGACTTCCGCTCGGACACGCTCACCCGGCCGGACGAGCACATGCGATCGGTCATGGCGCGGGCCGAGGTCGGCGACAACGTCATCGACACCGACCCCACCATCCGCGAGCTGGAGGAACGGGCGGCCGACGTCCTCGGCATGCCCGCCGCCCTGTGGACCCCGAGCGGCACGATGGCCAACCTCGTCGCGCTGTCGACGCACCTGCGCCGGGGCGACCGCTTCCTCGCTCCCCGCGGCGCGCACGTGCTCCTCAATGAGCTGGGCTCGGCCGCGTGGCTGGCCGGCGGCATGCCCGACCCGCTCGACCACGACGCGGGCCCCGGACGCCCCACACCCGCGACCGTGCGGGCGGCGGCGGGCGGCGCCGGGCCGTACTACACGCTGCGCACCACGCTGCTGTCGTTGGAGAACACCCACAACGCCGCGGGCGGTGCCGTCACGCCACCCGACGAACACGAGGCCCTGGTCGCCGCCGCCCACGACGCGGGTCTGCGCGTGCACCTCGACGGTGCCCGCCTCTGGAACGCCTCCGTCGCGCTCGGCGTCGCTCCCGCCACGTTGACCGCCGGTGTGGACAGCGTCTCGGCATGCTTCAGCAAGGGACTCGGAGCGCCCGTGGGCTCGGTGGTCGCGGGCAGCGTCGAGTTCGTCGAGCAGGCCCGGCGCATGCGGCAGATGCTCGGCGGCGGCGTCCGCCAGGGAGGCGTGCTCGCCGCGGCGTGCCTCGTCGCGCTCGACCGCGTCGACGAGCTCGCCCTCGACCACGCGAAGGCGTCCGCACTGGCCACCGGCCTGCGCGAGCGCGGCTGGGACGTCGCCGAACCCCAGACGAACATCGTGCTCGCCGGGGTCGCGGACGTGGCCGCCACCCTCGACGCACTCCGCTCGCTCGGCATCCTCGCGCTGCCCATGGCAGGCAAGGTGCGGTTCGTGCTCCACCGCGACGTCAGCGCCGACGACGTGACCACCGCCCTCGACCGGATCGACAAGGGGATGAACGCATGACCTGGGTCGTCTTCGACTACGGCGAAGTGCTCTGCACCCGCACCGAGGCACTGCCCGGCCTCGCCGCCCGTCTCGACTCCTCGCCGGAACGGTTCGAATCCGCCTACTGGGCGCACCGCGACGCCTACGACCGCGGCTGCACCGACGAGGAGTACTGGAGTGCGGTCGCGGCCTCGGCGGGCGCGACGCTCGACGCCACCGCCGTCGACGACCTCACGCGAGGCGACGTCGAAGGCTGGTCACACCTCGACCCGGCCTCGGCCCAGCTGCTCGACGACCTCGCGCGCGACGGCGCCCGCCTCGCCCTGCTGTCCAACGCCCCGATCTCGTTCGCGCGCTTCGCGGAGCGGCAACCGTGGGCCCAGCACTTCCGGGTGCGGGTCTTCTCCGCCGACGTGGGCTGCGCGAAGCCGGACCCGAAGATCTTCCGTCTGCTCACCGACCGCCTCGGCGCCGAACCGGGCGACTGCGTGTTCTTCGACGACCGCGCGGTCAACGTGACCGCCGCACAGGACGCCGGCCTTCACGCGCACCTCTGGCAGGGAGCCGACCACGCTCGGCGCGTGCTGTTCGCGAGCTGAGCGGCGTCAGGGCTTCAGCTGCTTGCGCTTGTCGCTCTTGATCGCCCCGTAGGCGGCCGCACCGAGGAAGACCCCGCCACCGATCACGGCGATCCAGAACACCGCCTTGACGAGGAATCCGACGGCAGCGCCGATCACCATGAAGGCCACCCAGGCGAGGAGCAAACCGCCGACGATCTTCCAGAACATGATTCCTCCGCTGCCCGTGCTGTCGTTGTGCCTACCAGCCTGACACGATCAGGCGGTCCAGCGCCGCAAGCCGAGCCGACAATCAGGGACATCTCAGGGATGTGCCCTACCGCGCCAACCACGCGCCGAGGCGCCGCACCGCCTCGGTCACCTCCGACTCCGCGCTCGCGAACGACAACCGGACGAACCGCCCACCGTTCACCGGGTCGAAGTCCACACCCGGTGTGATCGCCACACCCGTCTCGTCCAACAGCCGCCTGCACCAGGCCAGACTGTCGTCGGTGTGCTCCGAGACGTCGACGTAGGCGTAGAACGCCCCGTCCACGGGAGCGACCTTGCCGAACCCGATCTCGGCGAGACCCTCCAGCAGCAGGTCGCGGTTGGTCCGGTACTGCTTGACGCCCGCGTCGAGTTCCGCGTACGACTCCTCGGTGAACGCGGACACCGCCGCATGCTGCGCCAGCGCGGGAGCGCAGATGTTGTAGTTGCCCATCAGCACGTCCACCGCGCGGTGCAGCCGCTGCGGCACGAGCGCCCAGCCCAGCCGCCAGCCCGTCATCCCGAAGTACTTCGAGAACGACCCCAGCACCACCGACTCGCGCGACGTCTGCCAGGCACAACCGACCTCGGCCTCGTAGCTGATGCCGTGGTAGATCTCGTCGCTGATCAGCTGCACACCCCGCTCGTCGCACCAGCGCGCGATCGCCGCCAGCTCATCGGCGGGCAAGACCGTGCCCGTCGGGTTGCTGGGACTCGCCACGATCACGCCCTGCAGATCGCCCAGCCCGTCGAGCAACTCGGTGCTCGGCTGGAAGCGGGTGCTCTCGTCGGTGTCGAACTCGACGACCTCGCACCCCAGCGACGACAGCAGGTTGCGGTAGGCGGGATAGCCGGGCCGGGCCATCGCGACCCGGGCGCCCGCGTCGAACGCCGCGAGGAACGACAGCAAAAAACCCCCGGACGACCCCGTCGTGACGATGACGTCGTCCGGCGACACCCCCAGGTCGTACCAGCGCTCGTAGTGCCCGGCGATCGCTTCGCGCAGCTCCGGGATCCCGAGCTGACCCGTGTACCCGAGGTCGCCCTCCCACAGCGCCCGCTGCGCCGCCTCCAACACCGGGCGAGGCGCCCCGGACGTCGGCTGTCCCGCGCACAGGGCGATCACGTCGCCGTGCGTGCGCTGCCGCTCCTTCGCGGCCGACAACACCTCCATGACGTGGAACGGCGCCACGTCACTCCGACGGGACGGCCCGGGCGTGAGTGCGGATTCGACCATGCCGCCACCTTAAGCCGCAGCCGATCGCACCGGCCGCCGCCCGCTGTGCTCCCGTGTGCTCCCTTGTGCTCACTGTGATCACTGTGCTCACTGTGCTCGGGTCGCGGTCAGTACCCCTGGTATCCGCCGCCCTGGGCCATCGACTTCAACCCGGGATGCCCCTCGAAACCGCCGTAGCGGTCGAACGTGTAGCGCACGCCCGCGATGATGTTGTCGACCGGGTTCCAGATGTCGTCGTGACCGGGCAGCTTGTGCGCGTTGAAGGTCGGGTCGATGCACTGCATGAGCCCCTTCGACGGGGTGCCCTTCGCCGCGTTGGAGTCCCAGTCGTTCAGAGCGTGCGGGTTGCCGCCCGACTCCTTCTCGATGATCGTCCAGATTTCGTCGATGTTGTCCTCGGTGACCGGGATGCCGTTGGCCTGCAGGATCTTGATCGCCTCACGGATCCACTGCTCGACGTTGCCCGGCGGCGGACCACTGGAGGGCGGTGGCCCGCTCGGGCCGTACCCGGCGAGCCCACCGCCGCCGGCTCCGCCGCCACCGGAACCACCGGTACCCGAGCCTCCGCCCGAACCGCCCCCTCCGGTGATGCCCCCCGTCGCGTTCTGCTGCGACTGCGCGGAACCCGGTTCGGGAACGCTCGAAAATCCGTCGCCGACCTCTGTCTTCATGAGCTCCTGTGCCCGCTTGATGGCCTCGTTCGACTGCCGCAGCAGATCGTCGATCTGCTTGGCCGCGTCCCGCGCCGTCCGACTGTTCTCCTCGCCCGCCTTGGCGATGATCTCCTCGGCCGTCGGCGACGGCGGCGCCTCGCGGTCGCCGTTCTCGTACTCGCGCATCGCGGCGAGTGCCGCGTCGGCCTGGCGTTGGGCCTGCTCGTTGCGGTCGGTGATCACCTGCGCGGCGTCGTCCTTGACCGTCTCGATCCGGCGCTTGACGGCCGCCAACGTCTCCTGCAGCGCCGTGAGCTCCGCGGCGACCTCGTCGAGCTTGTCGCGGACCCGGTTGCCCGCCTCGGCGATGGTGTTCACGTAGTCGAAGAAGGCGTCGGCCGCCGGGCCCGACCACACCCCGCCGTCGCGCAGCGGTTCCGCCGCGTTGGTGAGGTCGGTGGTGTGGTCGCCGGCGTTGCGCGACGCCTCGTCGAACTGCCGGGCCACCTCGTCGATCGCGGCCGGATCGACCTTGTCGACCCGCGCCGCCTTCTTCTCGACCTCGGCCCACTCCGCCGGAATGCCCGCGCCGGTCATCAGAGATCCCTCGCCGTCAGGTTGTCGGCGGCGACGGCATCGGCTTCCGTCATGGCGCCGAGCGCGTTCCGCAGAGCCATGCCCGCGGCGTTCACGCGGCTGGCGGCCGCGGAGAACTCCGACCGCATGCCGTCGGTGAACGCACCGACGGTGCCCGCGACCCTGTCGGGGTCGTCCGGGTCCTCCACGTCGCCGAACGGGCTGTCGCCCTGGATGCCCTTGAGCTTGTCCATCGAGGAGCGGAAGTCCTCCGCGATCTGCTCGACCCGCTGTGCCGTGATGGTCATCGATTCGGCGTCGTACACCGGCACGTCTCTGTCCTCCCGTGACACACCTGACCCGCCCGATGCAGCGGTCAGCCACGCGCTTCTACGACGTGGCGACGGCGGCGGCGGTTCCCACTCCGCAGCGGCCCGCCACCGACGGTGCTCAGACCTCGTCGAGCAGCTCCCACACTCGTTCCGCGAGCAGCGCGTTGTCCGCCGGCGTCACGGTCGCCCAATCCCGGCGGTCGCCGCCAGGGGCCACCTGGAACAGGTACCGGCCCGCGTCGGTGTCGTGAAAAGCGACGACCCGTCCGGCGCGTCGCATGCGGCCGTCGCGGTCGAGTCGCTGCGCACCGAACTGACCGCGCGTCACCATGCCGAGCAACATTCCCGCGAGCTCCTGCGCCTGCCACAGCTCGACACCGCGGTCCTCCAGCGCCGGCACCAGTGCCTTCGCGTCGCCCCGGGCCTCGGCGTCGGCCTCGACGAGCACCTCGTGCGGCACGCTGATCGAACGCCCGACACCGGGAGGCAGCTCGCCCGCCACCGACACCGCCGCCGCTGCCAGCGCCGCGTCACGCGACGGGATGAGCCACACCTCGCCCGCGTCGACGACCCCGAGCACGGCGTCCCTGCCCGAGCTCGCCGCGAGCCCCGTGATCCGCCGGTCGGTCCACACCCACAGGTCGACACTCGTGCGCGGCCTCGCCAGCAGGTACAGCAGGTCGCCCACCTCGGGGATCACCGTGCGCCCCCGCGCGAGTCCGCGGTCGGCCAACGTCTCCCACGCCTCGTCGACATACCGCGCGCGCTCGCTCCAGGTGGTGCCCGGGCTCGGCACCTCCAACGCGACGTGCCGACGGGGCAGGTCGAGCTCTTCCCACAGCACGTCGAACTCCAGCGTCGAGAGAACCACGCTGTTGCCCGCCACGGTGGTCACAAGCGGCCGTCCGAGCCGTCGTCGCCGATCACGTCGGGCGCGACCATGCGCTGGTCGGTGAAGAGGTCCTCGTCCTCCACGGCGAACCGGCGGACCTGCTCACCGTCCTCCTCCTCGCCGGGCACGGCCTTCTCCAGGAAGGCCTCCTTGCGCGGCGTGGCGCCGGGGTTGAGGCGCTCCGAGCTGCGCTGGACCTTCGCCTCCTCCTCGGGCAGATCGCCCACCGCCAGCGGACGCGGCGAGATCTGGGCGCCGGGCGCGCTGCGGCCCACTCCCCGGCCCGACCGCTCCTGCCCCGCGCAGCGCCCCGGCCACGCCTCCGGCGCCTAGGGCGCGCGATGCCGCTCCCCGACGGCGTTCAGAGACCAGGAGTTCCCCTCGGGTGCCGGGGCAGCCCCGGTGCCGAGGTCCGGCACCGAATCCGGGTCGGGGGCGACGGCGCCACTGGCAAGACCGGGCGCGAGCTGCTGCTCGGATGCGGGGGACATCGACTTGGTGGTGCTTCCGGCGCCGGAGAGCGGCGCACCACCCGAACCCGGCGTTCCGCCGCCCGCCCGGGTCGCTCTGCTCGACTCGGCGTCCGTCGACGTGGTCGGCACACCCGCCGCGCCGGCGCCCTTCTGAGCCCCGCGCGAGGTCCTCTCCACGGTCCACGCCTGCGGCCCCCGCCACTCCCGCCACCGCGACCGGAGGCACGCCCGCCCCGGGCTGGGGCGGAGTCGTGCCCGGCAAGGTCGGCCCCGGCGGCGCGGCGCCGGTCGGACCCGACGGCACCGGGCCCGCCTTCGCGCCGACGAGAGCGCCGCTGCCCGACGCCGGGCGAGCCGACGCGTCGGAGGTCGGTGTGGCGACCGACGACGGCATGACCACACCCGCCGACGACGGTGCCGACGACCCCGGTGCCGACGGTGCCGACGGTGCCGACGGTGCCGACGTCGGCGACGGCGCTGGAGGAGCGGACGTCCCCGGAGCCGAGGCCGGTGCGGCGGGAACACTCGCCGCCGACGTGGTGTCGCCCGGACCACCACCGGCGTCGATCGACGTCGGAACCCGTTCGGGCACCTTCGCGACCAGCCGCTCGGGCTCCCCCAGCTCCGGCACGCCGACCAGGTTCTCCCCGCTCTGCTTCGCGTAGGTGTCGAGGGCCTGGACGGCCTGCTCCCTCGCTTCGAGCGACCGTTCGAGCTGCCGCACGTGGTCGCTCTCGAAACCGAGCAGGCTGAAGGCGAAGTCCGTGAACCCGGGCTCCGGCCGCGGAGCGCGCAGGATCGCCGGATCGGGCAGCGAGTGCACCGCGCGGTTGTAGGCCTCGCCCTGCGCGAAGACCCGCTCGGCCGAGTCGCTCACCTTCTCGCCCGCTTCACGGGAGAAGTCCGCGCCGCTGTGCACGACCGACGCCGCCTCGCGGCCGGCGTCGCTGTCCCACTCGACCCCGAGCTCGGTCAGCTGACGTCGCAGGGTGTCGTCGGTCTCCTCGAGCGCGCGGGCGACGGCCTTGAGCGCGGCCACCGCGTCGGAGATCCCCGCGACACCCTGGCCCGAGCGCATCAGGTCGATCTCGTCGGCGAGCATCGCGTTGGTGTAACCGGTGAACCGGTGGTCGCGAATCCGTGCGGCGTGAGCCGTGATGTCGACGTCGTTCATGTCGCGTCCTTGTCTGGCAACGTCTGGCGACTCTTCGGAAGGGTCGGTGAAGGGCGATTCCGTTCTCGTGGCCCGGGGTGACGGCTGAGGTGGCTGTGACGGCTGTGACGGCTGTGGCGGGAGTGCGGCCTGTCACGACTGACGTCCCGGGAGTCCCGTGGGTTCCGTGAATCCCGTGCCGGTACCGCGACGAGCTCGCGGAACAGCACCGGGCGCCGACCGCAGCGGGCCGTGCGGACCACCGGAGCTACCTGCCCCCGGCGTCGCGGATCGCGGCCGCGTTGTCCTCGTCGTCGGAGGCGTACCGGCGCCCCGCGGCACGCAGTTGGTCGGCGAGGTTCTGGAGGCCTCGCACGTAGGCCAGCACGCGGTTGCGGTACGAGTCCTCGCCGCCGCTGATGACCGTGTTCCACACGTCGGCCGACTCCTGCGACACGATGTCGTCCGCGGGCGGGGGCACGCTCAGCGCGCCGATGTGTTCGGTGATCTTGCGTTCGAGGGCTCTGGCCTGCTCCTCGATCACGTCGGCCACCGCCACGATCTTGTCCGGAGACACCGTGATGTCCTTGATCACGGGTAGAGCCGGCACCTCGGGACCCGGCGGTGCCGCGCCCCCGTCGTTGTTCGGCCCCAGGAACGACCACGGCGCCTGCGCGGATTGTCCTGACACTGTCGCACCCCCTGCTACGGCCTGTAGCCAGCCAACTCTCCGGTGCAGGCTACCAACCGGAACACCACCGTGGCCGCCGAATCGGTGAGCGAAAGGTACCGTCGCCACGCCTATTCGCGAAGGGGAAGATCTCGCCGAGCCAGTCGCGTCACGAGTTCGGGACCGACAGCTCACCCCGAGCGGCCCGCGCCGCGATGTCGGAACGGTGGTGCGCCCCGGGCAGATTGATCCGGCTCACCCGCTCGTACGCCTGCTCCCGGGCGGCGGCGAGATCCGGTCCCGTGCCGACGACCGAGAGCACCCTGCCGCCGTAGGACACCACGGCGCCGTCGTCCCTCCGACGCGTTCCCGCATGGAGCACGCCCTCGGCCTCACTGCCCGTGATGAGGTCGCCCACGCGCGGCTTGCCCGGGTACCCGTCCGCGGCCACGACCACCGTCACGGCGGCGCCGTCGGCCCACTCCAGCGGTGGCTGCTCGGCCAGGGTGCCCGTGGCGGTCGCGTGCAGCAGCCGCGCCAGCGGTGACCGCAGCAGAGCCAGCACCACCTGCGTCTCGGGGTCGCCGAAACGACAGTTGAACTCGATCACCTGCGGGCCCGACGACGTCAGCGCCAACCCCGCGTAGAGCAGGCCGGTGAACGGCGTGCCACGCCGGGCGAGTTCGTCCACCACCGGCCGCACGATCGTCGAGACCACCTCGTCGACCAGCTTCTCGGGCGCCCACGGCAACGGCGCGTACGCGCCCATGCCACCCGTGTTCGGGCCCATGTCGTCGTCGCCGACCCGCTTGAAGTCCTGCGCCGGCAGCAGCGGCACCACCGTGCGCCCGTCGACGAGGCAGAACAACGACGCCTCGGGACCGTCGAGGAACGACTCCAGCACCACCGGGTGCCCGCCGTCGAGCAGCATCAGCGCGTGCGTGCGGGCGCGATCGAGGTCGTCGGTGACGACCACGCCCTTGCCCGCGGCCAAGCCGTCGTCCTTCACGACCCACGTCGGACCGAACCGGGCCAGGGCCGCGTCGAGGTGCGCCGGGTTGTCCACCACCTCGCTGCGCGCCGTCGGCACTCCCGCCGCCGCCATGACCTCCTTGGCGAACGACTTCGACCCCTCGATCCGGGCAGCCTCCGCGCTCGGCCCGAAACAGGGCACCCCGGCAGCCCGCACGGCGTCGGCCGCACCGGCGACCAACGGCACCTCGGGGCCGATGACCACGAGGTCGGCCTTCCACGACACCGCCAACCGGGCGACCGCCGCGGGGTCGGTCAGGTCGACACCGAGTGTTTCCGACACCGACGCCGTCCCGGCGTTGCCTGGCGCACAGGCGAGCGCCGTCACCGCCGGATCGTGGGATGCAGCGAGTACCAGAGCGTGCTCACGGGCTCCGGAGCCGATAACGAGGACGCGCACGGGCACAGCGTAAGCGGCGGCGGTCGGACGACGTTCACCGGTACGTCCCCTTGCGGACGCGGGTCCGTAGCCCCATCGTCTCGACCGAAGATCACAGTCAGGCGGCACCGATCACCACCTGGAAGGCGGGAGAATGCGGAAGAAGCTGGCACTACTGGCCCTGTGCGGGCTCACGGCGCTCGGGGGCGCGGTCGCCCCGGCGAGCGCCGAACCCGGCGAGCGACCCGGCGGCACGCACGGCGACGAGGAGTTCGTCGTCGTCGGTCACCGGGGCGCGTCGGGCTACCGGCCCGAACACACCCTGGCGTCCTACGAGCTCGCCGCCCGCATGGGCGCCGACTACATCGAACCCGACCTCGTCACGACCTCGGACGGGGTGCTCGTCGCCAGGCACGAACCCGAGATCGGTGGCACGACCGACGTCGCCGAGCGCCCCGAGTTCGCCGATCGCAAGACCACCAAGCTCGTGGACGGCAAGCCCGTCACCGGCTGGTTCGCCGAGGACTTCACGCTCGCCGAGCTGAAGACGCTGCGGGCCGTGGAACGCATTCCCGACCTGCGCCCCCACAACACGGTGTACGACGGCCGCTTCGAGATCCCGACGTTCCAGGAAGTGGTCGACCTCTCCCGCCGCCTGTCCCGCGAACTCGGCCGCACCATCGGCCTCTACATCGAGACGAAGCACCCGACGTACTTCGCCGAGCAGGACCTGGCTCTCGAACCGGCACTCGTCGAGGCGCTCACCCGCAACGGCCTCAACCGCCCGAACGCGAAGGTCTACGTGCAGTCGTTCGAGGTGACGAACCTCCAGCAGCTCGACGACCGGCTGCGCGTGCCGCTGGTACAGCTCGTGGACGCCTCGGGCGCGCCCTACGACTTCGTGCACTCCGGCGACCCGCGCACCTACGACGACCTCCTGACGCCCGCCGGGTTGACCGACGTCGCGCGCTACGCGGACGGGCTGGGCCCGGCCAAGGACCGCATCATCCCGCGCGACGCCGACGGCAACCTCGGTGAGCCGACGTCACTCGTGGACGACGCCCACCGCGCGGGTCTCGACGTGCACCCGTGGACGTTCCGCGCGGAGAACCAGTTCCTGCCCACCGACCTGCGGTCGTCCGACGACCCGGCGGCGTGGGGTCGGGTCTTCGACGAGTACGAGGCGTTCCTCGCCACCGGGATCGACGGTGTGTTCGCCGACCACCCGGACATCGCGGTGGAGGCCGCCCGCTCCCACCGGCGCTGAGCGCCGTACGGGAAGAGCGAACATGCGTACGGGAATAGCCAACATCCGTCCCTGAACCGAGGACACGCCGGTGTGGGGCAACCCACCCGGCGTGTCCTCGGTCTGCGCACGCGTGTTCGCAGTTCGCGTACGCGTCAGGCGAACTCGTGGCGCACGATCGTCTGCTCGCGCCCCGGACCCACACCGATGGCGGAGATGCGGGCGCCCATCAGCTCCTCCAGCCGCTCCACGTAGGCCTGCGCGTTGGCGGGCAGCTCGGCGAAACTGCGGCAGCCGCTGATGTCCTCGTGCCACCCGGGCAGTTCCTCGTAGACCGGCTTCGCGTGGTGGACGCCGGTCTGGGTCATCGGCATGTCCTCGGTGCGCTCGCCCTCGACCTCGTACGCCACGCACACCGGCACCGTGTCCAGCCCGGACAGCACGTCCAGCTTGGTGAGGAAGTAGTCGGTGATGCCGTTGACCCGCACGGCGTAGCGGCCGATCACCGCGTCGAACCACCCGGTGCGCCGCGACCGGCCCGTGGTGACGCCGAACTCGCCACCGGCCTTGCGCAGGTTCTCGCCCGACTCGTCGAGCAGCTCGGTCGGGAACGGACCCGAGCCGACCCGGGTGGTGTAGGCCTTCAGGATGCCCAGCACCGTCGTGATGCGGCCCGGCCCGATGCCCGAGCCCGCGCTCGCGCCGCCCGACGTCGGGTTGGACGACGTGACGTACGGGTAGGTGCCGTGGTCGACGTCGAGCAGGGTGCCCTGCGAGCCCTCCAGCAGCACGGTCTCCCCGCGCTCCAGCGCCTTGTTCAGCTCCAGCCGCGTGTCGGCGATGCGGTGGGCGAACTTCTCGCCCTGGGCGAGCACGGTGTCCACGACCTCGTTCACGTCGAGGCCCTTGCGGTTGTAGACCTTGACGAGGACCTGGTTCTTGAACTCCAGTGCCGCCTCGATCTTCTGCCGCAGGATGCTCTCGTCGAGCAGGTCCTGCACCCGCACGCCGACTCGGGCGATCTTGTCCTGGTAGCACGGGCCGATGCCGCGTCCGGTCGTGCCGATCTTCTTCTTGCCGAGGTACCGCTCGGTGACTTTGTCGATGGCGACGTGGTACGGCATGATCAGGTGCGCGTCGGCGGAGAGCAGCAGCTTCGAGGTGTCGACCCCGCGCTCCTCCAGGCCCGCCAGCTCGTCCAGCAGCACTCCCGGGTCGACCACCACGCCGTTGCCGATGACGTTCGTGACCCCGGGCGTGAGGATGCCCGACGGGATGAGGTGGAGCGCGAAGTCCTGGCCGTTCGGCAGGACGACCGTGTGACCGGCGTTGTTGCCGCCCTGGAAGCGGACGACCCACTGGACACGGTCGCCGAGCAGGTCGGTGGCCTTCCCCTTGCCTTCGTCGCCCCACTGGGCACCGACGAGCACGATGGCCGGCATGTAACACTCCTGGTATTCGAGGTCTGACCGTCGGGCGGGACGGATGACACGCATCAAGATGCCGGTGCATGAGCCTAACCGAGGAGCGAGGCGTGAGTGGACTGGTGTTGGCTTGCGGGAACGCGGCGGATTCGCTAAAGGGCGACGCCGACGTCCGGATCGAGCGGGTGCCCGAGCGGCCCGGCAAGAAGGAAGTCGACCCGCTGCTGGAGCCCGCCCTGGTAGTGGCGGGCACGGACGCCGACCTGGCGGCCGTCGTCCTCCGGCTGCTCAGGAAGGACCTGCTGGCGTCGACCACGGTCGGTTTCGTGCCGACCGAGCGCGACTCCGCCTTCGCCGCACTGTGGGGGCTGCCGACCGATCCGGCCACGGCGCTGGAGCTCGCGGTGACGGGTGAGGACCGGCCGGTACCGCTGGTGCGCGACGACGCCGGTGGGGTGCTCGTGGCTCGCGGAGTCATCCCCGGTGTGCGGGGTGTCGGCTACTGCGACGACACCGTGGCCCTGCGGGGTGAGGCGCGTTCACTGGAGGTGCGTCCCGGCCCCGAGGGCCTGGTCGTCACCGTGACGCAGGGCCGCTTCCGGCGGCGCAGAACCACGTTCTCGGGGCGCGCGTTCCAGCTCGGGTGCGACCCGGTGGTGCCGGTGTCCGACGGTGTCCCGTACCCGCGGTCGATGGAGCGCTGGACCTGGTACCGGCACACACAGGATCTGCGGTTGGTGCGCCCGCGCGACTCGTGATTCTTTGTCACGTCGTGCGTAGTTTCGGCGCCCGGGTTCGTCGCCCGGGACGGAAAACGTCGACGTGACATTGACAACGCCTGTTGTCCCAACAGAATCCGACCGGGGACAGCGTTGTCACAAATTCACAAGGAGCGCACATGCGTCCACCCGGTCGGAGCCGACGTCTTCTCACCTCGCTCGCCAGTGTGGCCACCGCTGCCACCATGGTGACCGGACTCACCGTGGCCGCGGGCCACGCCGCGCACGCCGACCCCGCGTCCGCGGACGACTTCTACACGCCGCCGAGTCCGCTGACGGGCGAGGCGGGCGACGTCCTGAAGTACGAGGAAAGCGAGTTCTACCTCGACCCCCTGAAGCTCATCGAGCCGGACGCGGACGTCTACCGGCTGATGTACCGCAGCAGCGACACCCACGGCGAGGCGAACGCGGTGACGGGCACCCTGCTGGTGCCCGAACGCGAGTGGCGCGGCGACGGTGCCCGGCCGCTGGTGAGCTACGCGTCGGGCACGCAGGGCGTCGGTGACGACTGCGCCCCGTCGAAGAAGCTCGCGCTGGGGCTCGAGTACGAGGGCCCGTTCGTCACGGGGCTGCTCGCCCTCGGCTACGCCGTGGTGGTGACCGACTACGAGGGTCTCGGCACGCCGGGCATGCACACCTACGTCAACCGCGCCGCCGAGGCTCACGCGGTGCTGGACGCGGCCAAGGCGGCCCAGCAGGTGCCGGAGGCAGGGCTGTCCGCCGACAGTCCGGTGGTGCTCGCCGGCTACTCGCAGGGCGGCGGGGCGTCCGCGGCCGCGGCCGAGCTCGTCGACGAGTACGCCCCCGAACTCGACGTGAAGGGCGCGTACGCGGGCGCGCCTCCGGCGAACCTGGCCGAGGTCGCGCCCGTGCTCGACGGCCACTACGCCGCGGGCTTCCTCGGGTTCTCGCTGCTGGGCCTCGACGCCGCCTATCCCGAGGTGAACCTCGACGACGTCGTGAACGACGAGGGCAGGCGGGTCATGGACGAGATCGCCGACGCCTGCACCGAGGACGCCATCCTCGGATACGCGTTCATGAGGACCTCGAAGCTCACCCAGGACGGCAGGGCACTGGAGGAGTACCTCGGCGAGGAGCCGTACGCCTCGGCCGTGGCGGAGCAGCGCATCGGGCTGCGCGCGCCCGACGTGCCCGTGTTCGTCCTGCACAGCAGGTTGGACGACATCGTCCCGTACGGCCAGGGTCGACAGATGGCGGTGGACTGGTGCGAGCGGGGCGGCACCGTGCAGTTCACGACGTCGTACGTGCCGTCGCACGTCGGCGGCATGCTGCGCGCCTACCCGCAGGCGGTGTCGGTGCTGTCCGGGATGATCAAGGGCGAGCAGCCGAGGAGCAACTGCGACAGCCTGCTCGGCTCGTAAGGAACCACCGGCGCAGTGGGGACCTTCCGTTCGGGAGGTCCCCACTGGTCTTGTTGTGTGACATCGACCCGACGTATTGAGTTGCTCCCCCTCGATCCGTCAGAGTCGAGTCGTGCGCAAGTCAATTACTCTCAGTGCAATATCCATCACACTCGGTGCCATGGTGCTGAGTGGGTGTGCCGCAGTCGACAAAGTCGCCGGGAGCGAGGGCGGCGCCACCGGCACCGCCACCAGCGCGGAGACGGGTGGCGCCGACGGTGCCGATGACGCGCGCACGCAGCTGGCCGAGCTGAAGGTGGGCCCGGACGGCAGCATGGACGGCTACTCCCGCGACCGCTTCCCGCACTGGAGCAACCAGGGCGAAGGCTGCAACACCCGCGAAACGGTCCTCAAGCGGGACGGTGACGGCGTGAAGGTGGACGACAAGTGCCGCCCGACGTCGGGCTCGTGGACGAGCCCGTACGACGGGGAGACCTGGACCGACCCGGCCGACGTCGACATCGACCACGTCGTCCCCCTCGCCGAGGCGTGGCGCTCCGGCGCGGACGCCTGGACCGACGAGGAGCGCGAACGGTTCGCCAACGACCTCGACGGCGTGAACCTTCTCGCCGTCACCGACAACGTCAACCAGTCCAAGGGCGACAAGGGGCCCGAGGACTGGCAGCCGCCGTTGGAGAGCTACTGGTGCACCTACGCGATCCTGTGGATCGACGTGAAGCACACCTGGGAGCTCACGGTGGAGGAGGACGAGAAGGCCACGCTGGAGGACATGCTCGACCGCTGCTGACGGCGGATCACTCCGCCAGGCCGGTCGCCTTCGCGGCCTCGGGATCGGAATCGGCGAGGAACGTCGAGCACCGCTGCCACTCCTCGGTCTCGCCGATGCGCTGCGCCGCGCGCGCGAGCGCCGCCAGCGAACGCAGGAAACCCTGGTTGGGGCGGTGCGACCACGGGACCGGGCCGAAACCCTTCCAGCCCGCCCTGCGCAGCTGGTCGAGCCCCCGGTGGTAGCCCGTGCGGGCGTAGGCGTACGCGGCGACGACCTCGCCGTCGGCGAGCGCCGCCTCCGCCAGCGC
Source organism: Saccharomonospora azurea NA-128 (assembly GCF_000231055.2). GTDB lineage: Bacteria > Actinomycetota > Actinomycetes > Mycobacteriales > Pseudonocardiaceae > Saccharomonospora > Saccharomonospora azurea. The sequence goes on from NZ_CM001466.1 coordinate 2,816,803, forward strand.
GGCCCATGCCTCGCTGAAGTCCGGGTGCTCGGCCGCCACGTCGGCCGGGTCCGTGCCGGAGTCGAGAGCGGCCTGCGGTTCGGGCCGGTCCGGGAGTCGGGTGGGCTCGGGTTCGAGGAGGTTGCCGTGCGTCATGACGTCATTGTGCGCCATGACGCACGGCAGGCCCCGGGCAGCGCGCTCGTCAGAGCTTGCGGCCCGCCGACTTGAGGTGCTCGGCGGCCTCGACGATGCGGGCGGCCATCGACTCCTCGGCCTTCTTGAGGTAGCTGCGCGGGTCGTAGGCCTTCTTGTTGCCGACCTCGCCGTCCACCTTGAGCACACCGTCGTAGTTGGTGAACATGTGCGCGGCCACCGGGCGGGTGAACGCGTACTGGGTGTCGGTGTCGATGTTCATCTTCACGACGCCGTACGACACGGCCTGGTGGATCTCCTCCAGCAGGGAGCCCGAACCACCGTGGAAGACGAGCTCGAACGGCTTCGAACCCTCGGGAAGCCCGAGCTTCTCGGCGGCCACGGCCTGGCCGCGCTTCAGCACGTCGGGACGCAGCTTGACCGCCCCGGGCTTGTAGGCACCGTGGACGTTGCCGAACGTGGCGGCGAGCAGGTAGCGGCCCTTCTCGCCGGCGCCCAGCGCGTCGACGGTCTTCAGGAAGTCGCCCTCGGCGGTGTACAGCTTCTCGTTGATCTCGTTGGAGACGCCGTCCTCCTCACCGCCGACGACGCCGATCTCGACCTCCAGGATGATCTTCGCCTCGGCAGCCCGCTCCAGCAGCTCCGTGGCGATCTTGAGGTTCTCGTCGAGGTCGATGGCGGACCCGTCCCACATGTGCGACTGGAAGAGCGGGTTCTCGCCGCGCTTCACGCGCTCCCGGGAGATCTCGATCAGCGGGTTGACGAACCCGTCGAGCTTCTCCTTGGGGCAGTGGTCGGTGTGCAGGGCGACGTTCACCGGGTACTTGTCGGCGACGACGTGGGCGAACTCGGCGAGCGCGCGGGCCCCGGTCACCATGTCCTTCACCTTCTGGCCCGAGGCGAACTCGGCACCACCGGTGGAGAACTGGATGATCCCGTCGCTCTCCGCCTCGGCGAAGCCCCGCAGCGCGGCGTTGAGCGTCTCGGACGAGGTCACGTTGATGGCCGGGTACGCGAACTCGTTCGCCTTGGCCCGATCCAGCATCTCGGCGTAGACCTCGGGTGTGGCGATGGGCATCGTTGTCCTCCTCGGGAACGGGCGCTTGCGGGACGGTGCCGGCGCGCGATCTCCGCGCGCCCGAGGCACCCTCTCTGCCCGCATCCTACGAGCGAAGACGCACTCTCGCGGTGAGCCGCATTACCCCTTCGGACCCTGATCGATCAACCCCGAAGATCCTGATCGATCAACCTGTCAACTCCAGGGCTTCGGCGAGCTCGCGGTACGCGGGCAGCGGGTCCGTCTCGTGCGGCAGGACCTGGACGCAGACGTGGTCGGCTCCCGCGTCGAGGTGGGCGCGCACACCCCGCGCGACGGTGGCGGCGTCGCCGTGCACGGCCAGCTGGTCGACGAGTGCGTCGCTGCCGCTGTCGGCGACGTCGGCCTCGGTCCAGCCGAGTCTGCGGAGGTTGTTGACGTAGTTGGTCAGTCCGAGGTAGCGCGACACCATCGGCCGGGCACTGGCCCGAGCCCGTTCGGGGTCCGGGTCGAGGACCACCTTCTGCTCGGGCGCGAGGAGGGCGCCGTCGCCGAGGATCTCGCGGGCGCGGCGGGTGTGCTCGGGCGTGGTCAGGTACGGGTGCGCTCCCGCCGTGCGTTCGGCCGAGAGCCGCAGCACCTTCGGCCCGAGCGCGGCGAGCACGAGGGCGTCGCGCGGCACTCCTTCGGCGTCGAGGACGTCGAGGTAGGAGACGATCTTGTCGTAGGGCTTCTGGTACTCCTGCGTGGCCTCGCGGTGACCGACGTGCCAGATGCCGATCGAACCGAGGTTCACTGTCATGTCCGGCGCAACGGCAGCTCGACCGTGATCATTCCTCAGCACACCCTACCGCGGAGTAGCCTACTTCGAGTAAGTTGCGGGGCGTCCGTGCAGACCGCAACCGAGGAGAGGCACCCGATGGCGTCGCTGCCCACCTGGTGGACCACGAGGAACGTGCGCAACAAGGTCGTGCTCATCACGGGCGCGGCCCGGGGGATCGGCGCGGGGCTCGCGGAACGACTCGCGGCCGACGGCGCGAAGGTCGCCCTGGTCGGACTCGAAGCCGAGGAACAGCAGCGGGTGGCCGACCGCATCGGCCCGGCCGCGCGTTCCTGGCAGGCCGACGTCACCGACTGGAAGGCGCTGCAGACCGCGGTCGAGGGCGTCGTCGACCACTTCGGCGGCATCGACGTCGTGATCGCCAACGCGGGCATCGCCACCACCGGCTTCGTGCGCTCCGTCGACCCGGAGGCGTTCGAGCGCGTCATCGAGGTCGACCTGCTCGGCGTGTGGCGCACCTTCCGGGTGGCGCTTCCCCACGTCCTCGAACGCCGGGGCTACCTGCTCGCAATCTCGTCGCTGGCCGCCATCACCCACGCGCCCGGCATGGCGAACTACGCCGCGGCCAAGGCCGGTGTCGAGGCGTTCTGCAACAGCCTGCGGGCGGAGGTGGCCCACCTCGGCGTCAAGGTCGGCGTCGCCCACCCCACGTGGATCAAAACCGATCTCGTCGAGAGCGCCGACGCCCACCCCGTGTTCGGCAAGCTGCGCAACTCGATGCCCGGTCCCATCGGCCGGACCTACCCGCTGGAGGTCGCCCTTCGCGATCTCCAGAACGGCATCCGCAGGCGGGCGCGCACGATCCACGTGCCGCGCTGGGTCGGCGCGGTGAAGCTGTTCCGGGCGTTCCTGCCGCCCGTCATCGAGCTGGGTTCGCGGTCGCGGGTGCCCGCTGCCGACAGGGCCGCACTCGCCGACATCGCCCACCGAGGAGCCCGGGAGGCGTCGATCACCGGACACGGTGGCCGGGCCGCGGCCGAGTCCTCGGCCCGGAAGTAGGGCGGCCGCCGTGCCGGAACGGCCACAGCCCTCCCGACCGTCACGGCGCGAGGCGATCCGGATGAGCGACGACGAGGTCGCCCGCTTCGTCTCCGCCCGCGCCGCCGACGGCACGGTCACGATCGCGACCCTCGGACCCCACGGCAGGCCACACCTCGTGCCGCTCTGGTACGTCGTGCGCGACAGCGTGGAGGCCGACCCCGCGCCGTGGCGGCTGGCGACCTGGACCTACGCACGCTCGCAGAAGGCCGTGAACCTCCGCCGCGATCCGCGCGCCACGCTGCTGGTCGAGTCGGGACAGTCCTACGACGAGCTGCGCGGCGTGTCCCTGGAGTGCGACGTCGAGCTCGTCACCGACCTCGACACGGTGACGAGCATCGGACTCGACCTCGCGCTCGCCCGTGCACCGGAGGGAGCCGACACCCAGGCCGTGCGCGCGCTGGTCGCCGCTCAGGCACCCAAACGCGTGGGGCTCGTGTGCACGCCGACGAAGATCGTCAGCTGGGACCACACCAAGCTCGGTGGCGGCTACTGACCTGCCAGCCAGGCGCCCAGCACGGGGTTGAACTCGCGGACCGTGCGCTCCGCGAGCACGCCCTCCAGGTGGTACGGGTCGGCGTCGATGATGCGTTGCAGGTGGTCGCGGTCGTCCGCCCGGTAGATCACCATGCCACCCGTGTCGCCGACGGGACCGGCGACCGCCACCGTGCCGTCCGCCACCAGCGACGACAGGTACTCCCGGTGCCGAGGCCGCACCGCGGCGAACGTCTCCGGCACGTACGTCTGCTCCACCACGAACCACGCCATGCCCCCACGCTACGGCCCGGCGGACCGTCCGGTCGACAGCAGGTCGGCAGTCGGTCGACGGTCTGTCACCAGCAGGTCACCGCAGCCCGGAACAGCGACCCCGACGCGGGACGCCCGTACATTAGGCCGCCGGGTCGGCAGCCGATACGCTCTTGCCCAGGAGAAGTCGACGAGGATGGGCAGGTTTTCGGATGCACGGCAGCGCCGAGCCGATGCGACACCGCGGGGTCGCGCGCGGAGCGGAGCGCGACGTCGAGCGAACGCTGTCCCATCTGCGCACGTTGGACGCTCCGGTACAGCGGGTTCAGCCGTCGGGGCCGCTCACTCTCGAAGACCTCTACCGGCAGCACCGGATGCGCCTGGTGCGGCTGGCGATCCTGCTCGTGGACGAGCCCGCCACGGCCGAGGACGTGGTGCAGGAGGCGTTCACGGGGCTGCACCGCAACTGGGGCAAGCTGCGCGACTCCGCCGCGGCGGTGTCGTACCTGCGGACGGCGGTCGTCAACGGCTCCCGCAGTGTGCTGCGCAGGCGCAAGACCGCGCGGGACTACGTGCCGCCGCACGTGGTGAACGCCCGCTCGGCCGAGAGCCTCGCCATGCTCTCCACCGAGCACCAGGCGGTGGTGGCCGCCCTGTCGAAGCTGCCGCCGAGGCAGCGCGAGGTCCTCGTGCTGCGCTACTACGGCGGCCTGTCCGAGGCGGAGATCTCGGAGGCCGCGGGCATTTCCCGGGGAACGGTGAAGTCCACGGCCAGCCGCGCGTTGGAGGCGTTGCAACGCGCCATGAACGACGGACAACGCCCGAGGGGATTCTGAAGGACGTCGATCGGCGCAACCGGCATCACGTCCGCGACGATGGCCTCCTTGAGGTCTGGACCAATAAGATGTCACCGTGAACGGCACCGACACTCTCGTCCTCACCGGCGCGCGCGTCCACTGCCCCGACGGCACGCTCGCGGGCGGGTGGCTCTCCGTCTCGGGTGAGCGGATCAGCGCCGTGGGCACGGGAACGCCACCGGCGGGGAGGCACCTCGACCTCGCGGGCGCACACGTGGTGCCCGGCTTCGTCGACGTGCACTGCCACGGCGGCGGGGGCGGCTCGTTCACCAGCGCCGATCCCGACGAGGCCCGCACCGCCATCGAGACCCACCGCAGGCACGGCACCACCAGCCTGATGGCGAGCCTCGTGTCGGCGCCGCCGAACGCGCTCGTCGACCAACTCGCGGCGCTACGGGAACTCGTCACCGACGGGGAGCTGGTCGGCGCGCACCTCGAAGGGCCGTTCATCGCCGAGGCACGCTGCGGGGCACACGACCCGAGCGTGCTCCGGGAGCCGGACGACGCCACCGTCGGCGCGCTGCTCGACGCCGGGGACGACATCATCCGCATGGTCACCCTGGCCCCGGAACTCACCGGCGCGATCAAGACGGTGCGCAGGCTCACCGAGTCGGGCGTGATCGCGGCGATCGGACACACCGACGCGGTCGCCGAGCAGGTACGGGCGGCCGTGGACGCGGGCGCCACCGTGGCGACCCACCTGTTCAACGGCATGCGTCCGCTACACCATCGGGAACCGGGCCCGGTGGGCGTCCTGCTCGACGACGACCGGGTGACCGTCGAGTTGATCTGCGACCTCGTCCACGTACACCCCGACGTGCTGCGGCTCGCCGCCCGCCACGCGGGCCGGTCGAGGACGGTCCTCGTCACCGACGCGATGTCGGCCACCGACGTCGCCGACGGCAGGTACCGGCTGGGCAACCTCGACGTGCAGGTCGCGGGCGGGGTCGCCACGGTGCCGGACACCGGCTCGCTCGCGGGCAGCACGCTCACCATGGACGTCGCGTTCCGCAACCTCGTGCACGACGCCGGACTCGACATCGCCGACGCCGTCGCCGCCACCGCCTCACATCCCGCGACGCAGCTGGGCATCGACACCGAGACGGGCTCGCTGAGCCCCGGCCTCCTCGCCGACCTGGTGGTCCTCGACGACGACCTGCGGCTCACCGGGGTGCTGCGGCGGGGCTCGTGGGTCGTCGAGCCGCTCCCCACGGCCTGAAAGCCCGAAGGAGTGTGGGTGCCCGGTCGACGTCCCGTCACGGGACTACGCTGAGCGGCGATGAGCGACGACCCGGAGCGCCTGCTTGCGGAGGCGTTGCGTGCGCAGGCGCGGTATGCACCACCGGCACCACCCACGGCCCCGACTGCCCCGACGGCCCACACGGCGCCGACGACACCGGCCGCACAGCCTGTGCAGCCGACGCCGTCCGCACGACCCGCCATGCCCACCGGACGCCCGGCGCCCCTGGCGGATCCACCCGGCGGCTCCGCCGGTTACGGACTGCTCGCCGGCACGCCCGACGACGAGCCCCGCACCCGCCGACCGGCCGTCGAGGCGCGGGACGCGGACGCCCGACCCGCCACCGCCGCCCGGGGCAGCCACCGGCTCGAACCGGAACCACTGCCCGCCCGCTGGGTGCTGATCCTCGCCGCGTCGATCGGCCTGGCCGTGGGTTCCGTCGTCGGCCTGCTCACGCTGCTCTGAGCGTCACGGCGAGAACATCGACCCCGGGTTGAACAGGTTCTCGGGATCGAGGGCGCGCTTGAGCCGCCGGTGGACGTCGATGCCGACCGGACCGATCTCCCGCCTCAACCACTCCTGCTTGAACTTGCCCACGCCGTGTTCACCGGTCACCGTGCCGCCGAGCGACAGGCCGAGTTCCAGGATCGCGTCGAACGCGCGCTTGGCACGCTCGAACTCGCCTTCGGCCGCGGCGTCGTAGACGACCGTCGGGTGCATGTTGCCGTCGCCCGCGTGGCCCACGACCGCCACGGTCAGGCCGACCTCCTCGGCGATCCGCTCGCAGCCGGTGACGAGCTCGGCGATGCGGGTCCTCGGCACGCACACGTCGTCGGTCATGCACGACCCCCGGCTCTCCAGCGCGGTGAGCGCCACCCTGCGGGCCCGCATGAGCAGATCGCCCTCGACGGCGTCGTCGGTGTGGTAGGTCATCTCCGCACCCGCGTCGCGGCAGAGGCGTTCGACGGCCGCCAGTTCGGCAGCGGCCTGCGCACCACCCGTGTCGGACTGGCACAGCAGCAGCGTCCCGTGTTCCGACCCGGTGCCGAGGTCGGTGCGCAGGTACGTCTGCACGGCGTCGATCGTGGCCGCGTCCATGATCTCCATCAGCGACGGCACGAGCCCCTCGCGCACGATGCCGCTCACGGCCTCCCCGGCCGTGGCAGCCGAGGGGAACGCGGCCACCAGCGTGGCCGGAGCCTGCGGGAGAGGACGCAGCGACAGGGTGGCCTCGGTGATGATCCCCAGCGTTCCCTCGCTGCCGACGAACAGGCGCGTCAGGTCGTACCCGGCGACACCCTTGACCGTGCGCCGCCCCGTGCGCAACACCGACCCGTCGGCCAGCACGACCTCCAGGCCCAGCACGAAGTCGGCCGTGACGCCGTACTTGACACAGCAGAGACCGCCCGCGTTCGTGGCGAGGTTGCCGCCGATGGTGCACCAGTCGTAGCTCGACGGGTCGGGCGGGTAGAACAGCCCGTGCTTGGCGACGGCGTCCCGCAGGGCCTGGTTCACCACCCCCGGCTGCACGACGGCGAGGCGGTTGTCGGGATCGACCTCGACGATCCGGTCGAGCTTGGTGGTGACGAGCACGACGCAGCCGTCGATGGCGTTGGCCGCCCCGGAGAGCCCGCTGCCGGCACCTCGGGGAACCACGGGCACGCGGGCCTCCGCGCACGCGCGCACCGCCGCCCGGACACCCTCGACGTCGTCGGGCAGGACCACGGCCAGCGGCGTGCCCGCGGGAGCGAGCGGCATCTGATCGCGCGAGTAGGTCGCCATGACGTCGGGGTCCGTCACCACGGCCGCGTCGCCGAGGTCGGCACGCAGCCGATCGAGAAGGGCGTTGCTCATGCACTCACGCTAGCGGGTGACTGGTAAATCCTTCACCCACCTGCGGGGACCAGCCGTTGGTGCTACTCCTCACAGGTGAATCACTTGCCGGGCGCGCGCCGACGCCGGGATCGTTGCCGATGACGCTTGCCTCCCACAACCATCTCGGCGGAAGAATCCATGCCTGCGCAGCTCCCCCACTCCGACGACGCGCCCCACGGCAGCACCGACCAGGTGGCCGCGCAGCTGGTCCGTCTCGTCCGGCTGACCGCCCGCGCCAAGTCGCGCATGACGAAGGTGGGCCCGGACAGCGTGGAGCGCGCGGCCTACGCGATCCTGTTCCACCTCATCGACCGAGGACCGCAGCGCACGAGTCAGCTCGCGGAGATGCTGCACTCCGACATCTCGACGATCAGCAGGCAGAGCAGCACGCTGGTCGACCACGGGCTCGTGGAACGCCTCGCCGACCCCGGCGACCGGCGCGCGTCGCTGCTGGCGGCCACTTCCGAGGGACGGCGCGTGTTCGAGACCAATCGCGAGCGACTGAACCACTGGCTGGAATGGGTCCTCGACGAGTGGTCGGACGAGGACCGGCTCGCGGTGAACGTGTTGCTGCGCCGACTGAACGACCGCATCGAGACGTGCGACCCGCTGGCCGCACCACCCCGCCCCGAGCACGAGCACAGCACCGACGAGGTCTGAGCCCGCTCCGGCCGCACGGCGAGGACCGGACCAGGGCTCACTCTCGCCACCGACACCTTCGCCCCCGCGTGACGACCCGGAACTGCTCCGGTGTCGATGTCGGCACGGGAGCACCACGGCGTCGGCCCGGCACGTACGCTGCCGACGTGGATGCAGTGAAGGCCGAAGCCACGGCGGTCGGACTCGACTGGCTGTCGACGGCAGGACCGCTGTTGGTGTGGCTCATCGTCCTCAGCTTCGTGTTCATCGAGTGCGCGCTGATCGTGGGACTCTTCCTGCCGGGCGACTCCCTGCTGTTCGCGGCGGGAGTGGTGCTCGCGCAGCACGACGTCGAGGGCCAGGCGTGGGCACTGTCCGGGGTCGCACTCGTCACCGCGGTCGTCGGCAACCAGGTCGGCTACTACGTGGGGCAGCAGACCGGGACCAGGTTCATCGCCCGGCGCGGCGGCAGAATGCTCAACCAGGCCAATCTCGACCGCGCCAAGTCGTTCCTCGATCGCAAAGGCTTCCTCGCCATCGTGGCCGCGCGCTGGATCCCGTGGGTCCGCACCCTGGCGCCCCTGATCGCGGGAGCGGCGGGCATGAACTCGCGACGCTTCATGCTCGCCACCGCCGCGGGCGCGGTCCTGTGGGTGCCCACCCTCGTGCTCCTCGGCTACTACGCCGCCGGCCTGATCAACTCGATCCCGTGGCTGAACTCCGCCCTGGTGTGGGGCAGTGTCGCGTTCTTCGTGGTCGGGACCGCCTACGGCGCCTGGCGCTACCGCCAGGAGATGCGCAAACCCGTGGACGACGAGGCCGAGGCCGCGAGCGCCTGACCGCCGCGCGGGCGGACCGGGCCCGGCGGCGTCACACCGCGAAGTGCGGCAGCTCCATGTCCTTGATCACGAGGTCGGCGCGGGTGGCCGTGGGAGCGATGAGATCGGCGTTGCGCTGGTCCGAACCGCGGGCCCGCTGCTGAGCCTCCACCAGCGACCGCCCGAACTTGCGGTGCCGGGTCACGAGCCGGGCGATGCGGTCGTCCTCGTCCGGTTCGAGGAACCACGCCTCGTCGAGCAACGACCGCAACTCGTTCCAGGGCTCGGTGTCGAGCAGCAGGTAGTTGCCTTCGGTGATCACCAGACGCACGTAGGGCAGCACCGGCACCGCACCCGCGATGGGCTCCTCGATCTCCCTGCGGAACTCGGGCGCGTACACCGGCTCCTCACCCGCCGCGAGACGCCGCACGAGGTGCACGTAGCCATGGGCGTCGAACGTGTCGGGAGCGCCCTTGCGGTCGGTGCGGCCGAGCCGGTTGAGCTCCACCTGCGCGAGGTGGAAACCGTCCATGCCCACCACGACGGCGTGGGCGCCCAGCGCGTCGGCCAGCCGCCACGCGAGCGTGGTCTTGCCCGACGCGGGCGCACCCGCGATCCCCAGCAGGGTGCGCTCGCCGCGATCCACCAGCGCGTGCGCCCGGTCCAGCAGTTCCTCGAACGACGTCATCTCTCTCCCATCATTGCCCTGACCGGGCCGATCCAGCTCCGGGGCCCCACGTGCCGCACCCGCTCCGCGGCCACGGCGTTGGCGAACTCGATGTCCTCGGTGAGGCGATCCCGGTGGTCGCTTCCTACGCGCTCACCGCGTCCGCCGCGCGCGAGCCGAGACACGAACGCTCCGTGCCACACGTCACCCGCCCCCAGAGTGTCCCGTGCGTCGACCTCCGGCACGGCGACGGTGCCGGAGCCGTGCGGGCCGCGCCAGCGAACAGGCTCGGGACCCGCCGTCGTGACCACGACTCCGACGTCGTCCAGCACGCCCTGCGGTGCCGTGAACAGCGCCGAGCAGGCCACCACGTCGGCGAGGGGGAACACGTCGGCGAACACGGGTTTCCAGCTGCCCGCGTCCACCACGACGGGACGGTCGTGGCGACGCGCCCAGCGCGCGGCGGCGAGGGCGAGCGCCGGGTGGTGTCCGTCGAGCAGCACGGCGTCGGGCCGCCGGGCTCGCACCGCCGGATCGGCGTTGAGGTCGACGTCGGCGAGGACCTCCTCGTCGAACGACGCCGCGTTGTGCGAGACGACGGTGCGCTCGCCGTCGTGCTCACGCACGGTGACCGAGCTGATCGGTGGCGGTGCGTCCCACCCGGGCCGCGCGTCGAGCACGGTGACCCCGCACTCGGCGAGGTCGGCACGGGCGAGCTCGGCCAACGGGTGGCGGCCGAGCACCGTGAGCAGCAGCGCCTCCTGACCGAGCGCGGCGACGGTGACCGCCGCGTTGGTCGCGGGGCCGCCCGCGGCCACCTCCACACTGCCGGACTGCACCTTCTCGCCGGGCTCGGGCAGGTGTCGCACGCGCTGGACGAGATCGACCGTGCACAGGCCGGCCAGCAGCACGCTCACTTCCGGACATGCCTCCCACCCTCGAGTTCCTGCCACGCACGGTAAGCAACGGTTAGGGTGGCGGCAAGCGTTTGCGCAAACGCTTGGCGGTGCGAAGAGACGACCGGGACCAGGAGAGGTGCACCATGCCGCCGCCCCGAAGACCCACCCAACGCGACATCGCCGAGCTCGCCGGAGTCTCCATCACCACGGTCTCGCACGTGGTCAACGGCACCCGGCAGGTCGCGCCGGAGACGCGCGCCGCCGTCCTCGACGCCGTCGCCCGCACCGGCTACACCTCCGACGTCATCGCACGCTCCCTCGTCACGGGTGGCACCCGCACGATCGGCGTGGCGATCTCGCTGCTGGCCAACCCGTACTTCGCGACGCTCATCCAGGCCATCGAACGCGAGGCCGCGGAAGCGGGGTACACGGTCCTGCTGTCCGACACGCACGACACCGTGGGGACCGAGCAGGACATCGTGCGGGCACTGCGCGCCCGGCGCGTCGAGGGCCTCCTCCTCACGCCCGTGCCGGGCGACGCGTCGGTGCTCTCCGAGCTGGAGGCGGTGGGCACCCCCACCGTGCTCGTCGACCGGCTCAGCCCGCGGTCGCACCACGACCAGGTCGGTGCGGAGAACATCCAGGCCACGTCCGCCCTCACCCAGCATCTCGCCGCGCACGGCCACCGCCGCATCGGGCTCGTCAGCGGCGCCCCGGGACTGGCGACGAGCGACGAACGCACCCTCGGCTACCGGCTCGGCCTCGGTCGGGCGGGGCTGCCCTGGAACCCCGAGCTCGTGGCCTGCGGGGACTCGGAACGGCGCCGAGGCGGCGAGGCCCTCGGCAGGCTCCTGGACCTCCCCGACCCCGTGACGGCCGTGGTGGTCGCCAACGACGCCATGATGGTGGGCGTGCTCCACGAGGCCAGGCGGCGATACCTGCGCATCGGCATCGACCTCGCCGTCGCCGGCTACGACGACCCGGAGTGGGCCGAGCTCGTCGAACCACCGCTGACCACCATGGCGCAGCCGGTGGCCGAAATCGGCAGAGCGGCCGTCCGGCTCCTACTGAACCGCCTGCGCGACCCGGATCGCGAACCCGAGACCGTGCGGCTCGCGCCCACGCTGCGCCATCGACAGTCGTGCGGCTGCCCACCGCCGCTGCCGTAGTGCCCGCGCGTCACCAGGACCTCACCAGGACGCCGACAGGTCGGCGTGCTGGCGCACCCAGGCGTGCATCACGATGCCCGCCGCGACTCCCGCGTTGATCGAGCGGGTCGTCCCGAACTGCGCGATCGACACCACGAACGAGGCCGCCCGCTGCGCGTCCTCCGACAACCCCGGACCCTCCTGCCCGAACAGCAGCACGCACTCCCGGGGCAGGCGCACCGTTTCGATCGGCTGCGCGCCGGGCGTGTTGTCCACGGCCACGACCGCCAGCCCGTGCTCGGTGGCGAACTCCACGAGTCCGGACACCTCGGCATGGTGGTGCAGGTGCTGGTAGCGGTCGGTGACCATCGCCCCACGCCGGTTCCACCGCTTCTTGCCCACGATGTGCACCGCCTTCGCGGCGAACGCGTTGGCGGTACGGACCACCGTGCCGATGTTGTGGTCGTGCTGGAAGTTCTCGATCGCGACGTGGAAGGGATGCCTGCGCGCATCCATGTCCGCCACGATCGCCTCGCGCCGCCAGTAGCGGTAGGCGTCGACGACGTTGCGGCGATCACCGTGTTCGAGCAGCTCGGGGTCGTACCGGTCGTCCGTGGGCCACGGGCCTTCCCACGGGCCCACGCCCACGTCGTCCCGATGGGTCCACTCCGTGGGTCCCACCGCGTCCGCCGACTGCTCGCGCGCGGGTGTCGAGTCCTGGATCGTCCGGCCGTTCACCCCGCCATTGTGCTCGCGTCCGACGACTCGGCGGCGCTGCGGGCCCGCCAACGCAGATACGCGCCGAGGTAGGAGAACGCCACGAGCGCCAACGCGCCCACACCCACCACCGGCAGCGCCTCACGCGGGAACAGGACGTCGTAGATGTAGTACTCGTTGAACCCGCCGGGCAGCGGACCCAGCCCCTGCAGCCCGCGCAGGTGGTCCTCCAACTCCGTCAGCGGGCAGGACAGCGGCAGCACGTTCACCGCGACGCCCCACAACGCGAAGACGAGGTGCACGTAGATCGCCCTCGGCCGAACCCACGCGAGGAAACCGCCGAGGCCGATGTAGAGCAGAGCCAGAAAGTGGACACCCGTCGTCAGCGTCGTGAGAAACCCCAGCATCGGCCACCTGCCCGTGTCGACTCCCCCTGGTCAGGGGCAACGGTACTCCGACACGGGCAGGTGGGGACGGGTAAAGAGATCGAAGAGAGACCCTGCGGCGGCGCTGCGCCGACTACAGTCCGAGGTCGTCGAGGTCGAGCAGGTACCGGTACGGCAGGCCTCGGGCCTCGATCGCCTCCCGGGCGCCGGTTCCCCGGTCGACCACGGTCGCCACACCGACGACGGTGGCGCCCGCCTCGTGGAGGGCGTCGACGGCGGTGAGCACGCTCCCGCCGGTGGTCGACGTGTCCTCCACCGCCAGCACCCGCTGGCCCGCCACCTCCATGCCCTCGATGCGTCGCTGCATGCCGTGCTCCTTGAGCGACTTGCGCACCACGAAGGCGTCGAGGACCACGCCGTCGGCCGCGGCCGAGTGCAGCATCGCGGTGGCCACGGGATCGGCGCCCAGGGTGAGCCCGCCCACGGCCACGAACTCCCAGTCCGACGTGAGCTGCCGCAGCAGCCTGCCGATCAGGGGAGCCGCCCGGTGATGCAGGGTCGCTCGGCGCACGTCGATGTAGTAGTCGGCCTCCACCCCGGAGGCCAGAGTCACCTTGCCGTGCACGACACAGAGCTCGCTGACCAGGCGAGCGAGTTCGATCTTCGCTGCGGGATCGAGGGAAGGGGAAGGGTTCGCCACGGACACCAAGTCTGACACGACCCGTTTTCCGGGCGGGGTCTGGCTCAGGTCCGGTCGCGTCCCGCGAACCGGCCGCCGAGCCTGCGGACCAGCTCCCTCGGCAGCAACCGGCCGATCGCGACCACGGCCTTGTAGCGCCTGGTCGGCACCGAGATCACCCGGCCCCGGCGCAGGTCGGACAGGGCCTCGTCCACCACGCGGTCGGCGGACAGCCAGAACGCCTTCGGGCCCGCCTTCTCCAAGCTGGCGCGCTCGTGGAACTCCGTGTGGGTGAAGCCCGGGCACACCGCCAGCACCCGCACGCCGGACCCGTGCAGGGCCGAGGCCAGGCCGTCGGAGAACGACGTCACCCACGCCTTGCTCGCCGTGTAGGTGGAGCCCCGCCCGGAGAAGAACCCGGCGACGCTGGAGATGTTGACGATCGCGCCCGACCCCCGTTCGCGCATGACCGGCAACGCCGCCCTCGTCAGGCGCAGCACGGCCGTGACGTTGACGTCGAGCTGGTGCTGCAGCTCGTCCATCGACGCCGTCCAGAACTCACCCGAGAGCCCCAGACCCGCGTTGTTGACCAGCATGTGCACGCCGGGATCGGCGAGCCGCCGCTCCACCGCGGCCATGCCGTCGCGGGTCGACAGGTCGGCGGGGAGGACCTCCACGCTGACGCCGTGAGCGTCCCGCAGCCGTTGCGCCTGCTCGGCCAGCCGCGCCTCGTTGCGGGCGACCAGCACGAGGTCGTAGTGCTGCGACGCGAGCTTGCGCGCGAACGCCGATCCGATACCGGCGGTGGCTCCTGTGATCAACGCGACGGGCATGATCCCAAACTACCGCCCTGGGGAGCACGCGGCGGAACGCAGGCAGTATCTTTCGACCGGAGTGACCGCGGGCCTGCGCCGGTGCGAGGAATGACGCCACATGGAGAACGCTGAGATCGACTACCTGTCGTTCGTTCGCGGCTTCACGGCGGCCCTGGACGGTGCCGGATCGTCCGCTTCGCCCGAACCGCCGGACGCGGACGTCGACCCGCACTCCTATGCGGAGGGTGTCGCCGCGGGCTCCCAACCGGTCGAGCACACGCTGATCTACCGGGAACTGTCCATCCGGGACGAGGGCCGGTTCACCGGCATTCTCGATCTGTCCGGAGTCGAGGCCGACTCCGACCTGCACGGCGTCGCGGGACCGTGGCAGGAACCTCTCGGCCAGTCCCGCACGGAAGCACCGCCACCGCTCGCGCCGTTCACCGTGGCCGAGCCGCGCGAGGTGGTCGACCCACCGCACGACGATCGCGTGCATCTGTCGGGCACCCTCGAACTCGGCTGAGCCCGATCCACGAGGCGCCCTCGGCCGTCCACCGAGGGCGACCCCGCCGCGTCTAGTCCCGAGCAGCGTCCTCGGCCGTGTCGGAGGTGGACGCTCCACTCGCGAGACTCGGCTGCACCACCTCGTCGTCGAACGGGTCGACGATGTCGGCGATCTCACCGAGGTCGCGCAGCAACCGCTCCAACCTCGACGGACCCACGTTCGGCGCGACGCTGGCGAGCACCCACTCGCCCTCCAGCCACGCGACGCCGACGTCTCCGCCCAGCGCGTCGGCGGAGTCCACGAGATCCTGGCTGATCATCGCGCGCGCCGCGGTCAGGTCGTCGGCGAAGGCGTACCGCTGGCCCACCGGCCCCAGCAGCTCGGGCATCTCCGCACGCTGGAACGGCACGCTCGCCAGCCACAGCTCCAGCAGCACCGGGTGCACCCGGTTGCACCGCACGGCCACGATGACCGCGGGGATGACGTTGTCGGCCTCGATGTCGAACACGAACACCGGGCGACGACCGTCGGACGTGAAGGTGGAGCCCGCGACGACGTTCACGGCACCCTGCGCCCCGAAGTAGCCGATCGCACCGCCGGCCCACTGGCGGGGCAGCCGTTCGTCCTCCTCGACGTACTGCCAGCCCCGCAGCTCCGCCCAGCGTGCGCGCTCGCGGTTACGCGAACTCTCCCGCGCCCGGTCGGCGGTCAGCAGGGCGAGCCCGGCCACCGCGGCGACGGCGGCGATGACGAACCAGATCCACGCTGGAATACCCACGGCGATACAGGGTAGCCGTCACGGCCCGCCGACCAAGATCACCGGGCCGTGTCGGCCGCACCCGTTCGGAGCATTTTCGATCATTCGACGCGCGAGACCTCGAGAACGTCCCCACCGGTGTCGAGCTCGGGCGTGTCGACCCGCACCGTGTCGCCGTCACGCACCTCGCCGGCCAGCAGCTTCTTCGCCAGCTGGTCACCAATCGCCGACTGCACCAGCCTGCGCAACGGCCGGGCGCCGTAGATCGGGTCGTACCCGGTGATCGCGAGCCATTCCCGCGCCGCCGGAGTGACCTCCAGCGTGAGCCTGCGCTGCGACAACCGCTTCGCCAGCCGCTCGATCTGGATGTCGACGATCCGGCCGAGCTGCTCGGTGTCCAGCGCGTGGAACACCACGATGTCGTCGAGCCGGTTCAGGAACTCGGGCTTGAAGTGCTGCTGCACCACGGCCATGACCGAGTCGCGGCGCTGCGTGTCCGACAGGGTCGGGTCCGCGATCGCCTGCGAGCCGAGGTTGGACGTCAGCACCAGGATGGTGTTGCGGAAGTCCACCGTGCGGCCCTGCCCGTCGGTGAGCCTGCCATCGTCGAGCACCTGCAACAGCACGTCGAACACGTCCGGGTGCGCCTTCTCGACCTCGTCGAGCAGCACCACCGAGTAGGGCCGCCTGCGCACCGACTCGGTGAGCTGGCCGCCCTGGTCGTAGCCGACGTAGCCGGGCGGGGCGCCCACCAACCGGGCGACCGAGTGCTTCTCGCTGTACTCGCTCATGTCGATGCGCAACATGGCTCGCTCGTCGTCGAAGAGGAACTCGGCGAGGGCCTTCGCGAGCTCGGTCTTGCCGACACCCGTCGGCCCGAGGAAGAGGAACGAGCCCGTCGGCCGGTCCGGGTCGGCCACCCCGGCGCGAGCGCGCCGCACCGCGTCGGACACGACCTTCACGGCGTCGGTCTGGCCCACCACCCGCTTGGTGAGCTCCTCCTCCATTCGCAGCAGCTTGCCGGTCTCGCCCTCCAGCAGGCGTCCCGCCGGGATGCCCGTCCACGCGCTCACGACGTCGGCGACGTCGTCCGCGCCGACCTCCTCCTTGAGCATCACGTCGGCGGCCTTCTCCTCCGTCGCGCGAGTGGCCTCCTCCAACTCCTTCTCCAGAGCCGGGATGCGGCCGTAGCGCAGCTCGGCGGCCCGGCCGAGGTCGGCGTCCCGCTCCGCCCGCTCGGCCTCGCCGCGCAGCTGCTCCAGCTGCTCCTTGAGCTCGCGGACGCGCTCGATCGAGCCCTTCTCGTTCTGCCACCGCGCGGTCAGTGCGTTGAGCTCCTCACGCCGCTCGGCGAGCTCCGCCCGCAGCGCCTCCAGCCGTTCCCGCGACGCCGGATCGTCCTCCTTGGACAGCGCCATCTCCTCGATCTCCATGCGCCGGACCACGCGCTCCACCTCGTCGATCTCGACGGGGCGCGAGTCGATCTCCATACGCAGGCGCGAGGCGGCCTCGTCGACGAGGTCGATGGCCTTGTCGGGCAGGAACCGGGCCGTGATGTAGCGGTCGGACAGCGTCGCGGCGGCCACGAGCGCGGCGTCGGTGATGCGGACACCGTGGTGGACCTCGTAGCGCTCCTTGAGACCACGCAGGATGCCGACGGCGTCCTCGACCGACGGCTCGCCCACGAACACCTGCTGGAACCGCCGCTCCAGCGCGGCGTCCTTCTCGATGCGCTCGCGGTACTCGTCGAGCGTCGTGGCACCGACCATGCGCAGCTCACCGCGCGCGAGCATCGGCTTGATCATGTTGCCCGCGTCGAGCGAGGAGTCCCCACCGCCCGCGGCCCCCGCACCGACGATCGTGTGCAGCTCGTCGATGAAGGTGACGACCTGGCCGTCGGACTCCTTGATCTCCTTCAGCACGGCCTTGAGCCGTTCCTCGAACTCGCCGCGGTACTTCGCGCCCGCGATCATCGAACCGAGGTCGAGCGAGACGACGCGCTTGCCCCGCAACGACTCCGGCACGTCACCCGCCACGATGCGCTGGGCCAGCCCCTCGACGATCGCGGTCTTGCCGACACCGGGCTCGCCGATCAGCACGGGGTTGTTCTTGGTCCGCCGCGACAGCACCTGCACCACCCGGCGGATCTCGGAGTCGCGGCCGATCACGGGGTCGAGTTTCCCCGACCGAGCCGCCTCCGTGAGGTCGACGCCGTACTTCTCCAGCGCCTTGTACGTGCCCTCGGGCTCCGGCGTGGTGACGCGCGCGGAGCCACGGACCTTGGTGAACGCCTCCCGCAGCGCGTCCGGCGTGGCACCGTGGCGCTTCAGCAGCGTCTCGACCGGCCCTCCCTCGGCGGCCAGGCCCACGAGCACGTGTTCGGTGGAGACGTACTCGTCGCCCAGCTCGGTGGCCAGCTTCTGCGCGTGGGTCAACGACTTGACGGCGTAGGTGTCGAACTGCGGCGACGAGACGGTCGCTCCGGTGGCCGACGGCAGCGACGACGTGATCGGTTCCAGCTCCTTGCGCACGGCGTCGGCGTCCGCCCCCACCGCCGCGAGCAGGGGAGCGGCGAGCCCGTCCGTCTGGGCGAGCAGCGCGGCCAACAGGTGTGCGGGCGAGATCTCCGGGTTACCCGCCATCGTGGCGGCCTGCGCCGCGGACGAGATCGCCTGCTGCGTCTTCGTCGTCGGGTTGAAAGCGTCCATCCCTCACCTCTGCTGTGTGCTCACGAAGAACCGTCTTCGACATCATCAACGTCAGAAAAGTTGAGTCTGTTCCGCTCAAGAACCCACGATCGTGGAGTTTGACGGTAACAATGGGTAACAGATGCGGCGTGACCCTTGCCACAGCCCACCCTTTGGGGTCAACTACCGGACCATGTCTGTCATCACCAGCGTTGCTGTCTCGCCGAGCCCACCAGGCGTCACAGGAGACACAACAACAACGGTCCTCGCTGCCGAGGGCGGCCTCCTCGGCTCGGTCGAGGAAGGCATCAACAGCGTCTTCCAACCCGTCACCGACGCCCTCTCCGGATTCGTCTTCGGAGAGATCTCCATCGGGAGCATCTCGTTCCCCTGGATCGTGGCCTGGCTGGTCCTCGCGGCCACGGTGTTCTCGATCTACTTCGGTTTCGTCCAGTTCCGCAAGTTCAAGCTCGCCGTCGACATCGTGCGCGGCAAGTACACCGACAAGACCGAGCCGGGCGAGATCAACCACTTCCAGGCGTTGAGCTCGGCGCTCTCGGGCACCGTCGGTCTCGGCAACATCGCCGGTGTCGGTGTCGCGGTCACCATCGGCGGCGCCGGTGCCACCTTCTGGATGATCGTGGCCGGCCTGCTCGGCATGTGCACGAAGTTCGTCGAGTGCACCCTCGGCGTGAAGTACCGCGAGGTGCACGAGGACGGCACCGTCTCCGGCGGCCCCATGCACTACCTGCGCAAGGGCCTCGCCGAACGCATCCCCAACGCGTTCGGCATCGGACTCGGCAAGGTCCTCGCGGTGCTCTCGGCGATCATGCTGCTGTTCTTCGCCCTCGCGGGCGGCAACATGTTCCAGGCCAACCAGACCTTCGCGCAGCTGCGCGACGTCACGGGCGGCGCCGAGGGCTTCCTCGGCAGCGACGGTGCGGCGTTCGTCTTCGGCGTGCTCCTCGCCGTCATCGTCGGCATGGTGATCATCGGCGGCATCAAGTCCGTCGGCGCCGTGACGAGCCGCCTGGTGCCCGCGATGGCGATCATCTACGTCAGCGCGTGCCTCATCGTCATCCTCGTCAACATCGACTCGGTGCCCTCCGCCTTCGGCGAGATCATCGGCGGTGCGTTCAGCCCCGAAGGCGTCGTCGGCGGTGCCATCGGCGCCCTGATCGTCGGCTTCCAGCGCTCGGCGTTCTCGAACGAGGCCGGCCTCGGCTCGGCGCCCATCGCGCACTCCGCGGTCAAGACCAAGAACCCGATCACCGAGGGCTACGTCGCCCTGCTGGAGCCGTTCATCGACACGGTGATCGTCTGCACCATGACCGCCCTGACGATCGTCATCGCCAAGACCCAGTTCTGGGAGGACGCCAAGCTCGCCTACGTGCAGAACGGCGAGACCGCCGACGGCGTCACGGTCACCTCCGAGTCGTTCGCGACCGTGCTGCCCTGGTTCCCGTACGTCCTCACGCTCGCCGTGGCGCTCTTCGCGATCTCCACGATGATCACCTGGGGCTACTACGGCCAGAAGGCGTGGGGCTTCCTCTTCGGCAAGTCCCGCGTGAGCGAGCGCGTGTACCAGGTGATCTTCTGCCTGTTCGTCGTCGCGGGCAGCGTGCTGACCCTCGGCAGCGTGCTCGACTTCGCCGACGCCGTGCTGTTCCTGCTGGCCCTGTTCAACATCATCGGTCTGTACCTGCTCGTGCCGGTGGTGCGCAGGGAGGTCAGGGACTTCACCGCGAAGCTGCGTTCGGGTGAGGTCAAGAGGATCGACAAGACCGTCGAGCCGCCGCAGGCCGACAAGGTGGGCTGACCGCTCCTCGACCCTCGACGAGCGGCCCCCGAGACCGTCCCACCGACCTCCGTCGGAGGCGGGCGGCTTCGGGGGTCGTCCGCTGTCCCGGCGCTGCACCAGCGGGAACCACGACGGGTCGGGCAGACTAGCGGTGGTCGGCAACTCGTCGTGTGTGGAGAAGGAGCCAGGGTGTTGCGTGGCAGTGCGTACTACTCGCGCTCGGCGCGGACGCTGTGAGGCGGGCTGATGACAGACACACTGATCAGTCCCATCCCGGAACTGGCCCCGCCTCGCGAAGCTCCGCCCGCGGTCACCGACCTCGTCGAGAACATCGAACGCAGCTGGCAGTACGCGGCGCCCTACCGCGATCAGGTGGAGCAGGAGTTCTACCGGCTCCTGTTCCACCTCTCGCCGTCGGCCCGCGACTTCTTCCCGGTGAGCATGCAGGCCGAGAACGGGCGCGTGGTCCGAGCCCTGCTGCGGGTGCTCCGGCTGGTGCACCGGCCCGACGACCTGGTGCCGGTGCTGCGGCAGCTGGGCCGTGACCACCGGAAGTTCGGGCTGCGGCCCGACCACTACGAGGCCGTGGGCACCGCCCTGCTCGGTGCGCTGAAGCACAGTCTCGGTCCGGCGTGGACGCCCGAGGTGGAGCGGGCGTGGGCGGAGGCGTACACGCTCGTGGCCAGGGCGATGCAGGAGGCGGCGGAGGAGGCCGACGCCGACGGAGTCGAGCCGCCGTTCTGGCTGGGCACCGTGGCCGAGCATCACCGGCTGAGCTGGGATCTCGCGCTCGTGCGCGTGGAGTTCGAGCAGCCCGTCCCCTACCGGGCCGGACAGTACCTGAGCGTCGAGGTGCCGCAACGGCCCCGCCTGTGGCGCTGCCTCTCGCCGGCGAACGCGCCGAGAGCGGACGGCTCGCTGGAGTTCCACGTCCGCGCCGTCGACGGCGGCTGGGTGTCGCGCGCGATCGTCGGGCACACCCGCATCGGCGACGTGTGGAAGTTCGGCGCCCCGATGGGACGGCTCCACGTCGACCGCGAGTCCGCCCGCCCGGTTCTGCTGATCGCGGGCGGCACGGGAGTGGCACCGCTGCAGGCGAACCTCGACGACCTCGGCCGTTGGGTCGACAACCCCGAGGTGACCCTGTTCTACGGCGCGCGACACTGGGACGACCTCTACGCCCTCGACCAGCTGTACTCGTTCTCCGCCACCAATCCCTGGCTGACGGTGTGGCCGGTGGTCGAGGACCCCGCCTCCGCGCCCCAGATCGAACACGGAACGCTGGCCGAGGCCGTCACCCGCTGGGGTCCCTGGACCGAACACGACATCCTGGTGTCCGGCCCTCCGGGCATGATCGAGTCCACTGTGGTCGCGCTGTTGCGCACGGGGGTGCACCCGAGCCAGATCGTCTACGACCCGTTCCTCACCGTGTGAGGCTCAGGTCCGACCCGGGCGCCACACCACCAGGGCGTTCTGCCTGCGGGCCGGCACCAGGTCCTTCCGGTACGAGGCGTGCACGGCGGCGGCCGCCTGCTCCGCCGCCGCGTACGCCGCGGCGAGTTCCTCGGTCAGCTCGGCGACCCGCTGCTGCAGCTCACCGACCTGGTTCTCCAACTCGATGATCCGCTTGATGCCGGCCAGGTTGACGCCTTCCTCCTGCGACAGCCGCTGCACCTCGCGCAGCTGGGCGATGTCGCGCATGGAGTAGCGACGTCCGCCTCCCGCCGTCCGCCCGGGACTGACGAGCCCCAGCCGGTCGTACGACCGCAGCGTCTGGGCGTGCAGTCCGGACAACTGCGCGGCCACAGAGATGACGAAGACGGGCGTGTCCTCGTCGGCGCCGTGGGGCAGCCCGCTGGGGAAACCTGAACCGAACATCGCCAACCTCACTCCCTGTCGCGCAGTAGTGCGGTGATCTCCGGCCGCGGATCGTGCGACGCGACCGCCTCGGCGTACTTCCGCAACGCCTCGGCTGCTTGGTCGTCCAGTTTGCCAGGCACCGCGACCTGCAGGGTGACGAGAAGATCGCCCTGCGTGCCGTCGCGCTTGTGGATGCCCTTGCCGCGCACGCGCAGCACCCGGCCGTTACCGGTGCCCGGCGGGATCCTGACCGTGACCTTCGAGTCCAGAGTCGGCACCGTGACGGTCGCGCCCAGCGCGAGCTCGGCGAAGTCGACCGGGAGCGTGACGGTCAGGTCGTTGCCGGAACGACCGAACACCGGGTGCGGGTTGACGTGCACGCGGACGTACAGGTCGCCCGCGGGCGCACCACCGCGTCCCGGCTCGCCCTGACCGGCCAACCGGATGCGCTGGTTGTCGTCCACGCCGGGCGGCACCCGAACGGTCAGCGTCCGGGTGCGGGTGCTGACGCCGTCGCCCGCACACTCGGGACACGGGTCGTCGATCACCGAGCCCCGACCGCGGCACTCGCGGCACGGCTCGGAGAACGCGAAGGCGCCCTGGCTGCGGTTCACCAGGCCGACGCCCTGGCACACCGGACAGGTGCGCGGGCTCGTGCCCGGCCGCGCACCGTTGCCGCCGCACGTGCCGCACGTCGCCGGGCTGGACAGCCGCAACGGCAGCGTGGCACCGCGGACGGCCTCGCTGAAGTCGATGCGCACGTCGGTCTCGACGTCCGCGCCCCGCTGCCCGCGAACGGTCGAGGTCGTGCCACCACCCCGCCGCCCGAACAGGTTGCCGAGCATGTCGCCGAGACCACCGAAGCCGCCGCTGCCGCCCGCCGCGTTGCCGAAGATGTCACCGAGGTTGACCCCACCGGCTCCGCCACCGGGCGGTGGGAAACCGAACCCGCCGCCGGACGCGCCGGCACCGAACAGCCTGCGGGCCTCGTCGTACTCCTTGCGCTTCTCCGGGTCGGACAGCACCCCGTACGCCTCCGACACGGCCTTGAACTTCTTCTCGGCCTCGACGTCGCCGGGGTTGGCGTCCGGGTGGTTCTCCCGGGCGAGCTTGCGATACGCCTTCTTGATCTCCTCGGCGGAGGCGTCGGAGGAGACGCCCAACTCGCGGTAGAAATCCTTACCGAGCCATTCCCTCGCGCTCATCAGGCGTCCCCTCCTTCCGGTCTCGTGTCAGCGCTCGTTCTCATCAGCCTTGTCGACCGGCAGCTCACCGTTCACCGGTTGGTCGATCGGCTGCTCCTCACTCGCTTCGGCCGGGGCCGGCTCGTGGTCCGTGACCCCCACGAGAGCCGCCCGCAGCACGCGGTCGCCGAACCGGTAACCGCGCCGCAGCACGGTGGTCACCGTCGGACCGTCCACCTCGGGCGAGGTGTCGTGCTGGACCGCTTCGTGGACGGTCGGGTCGAACTCGTCGCCCTCCGCGGCGAACGGTTCGAGCCCGGCCTTCTCCAGGGTCCCGATCAACTTGTCGGCCACGGCCTTGAACGCGCCGGTGAGGTCGCCGTGCGCGTCAGCCCGCTCGAGGTCGTCGAGCAGGGGCAGCAGGTCACCGACCACGGCGGCCTTGCCGCCCTCGGTCATGGCCTCGCGCTCGCGTTCCACGCGTCGGCGGTAGTTGGCGTACTCCGCCTGCACGCGCTGCAGGTCCGCGGTGCGCTCCTCGAGCTGCTTCTCCAATTCGGACACATCCGGACCGGTGACGTCGGGGCCGGCCGCCGCAGCGCCGGCGGCGTCCGCCTGCGCGGGCGCCGCCGTGTCGGCAGGCACTTCCTGGGCCTCCTCCTCGACAGTCTGGGCGCCGTCCTGGGCGCGCAGCTCACCGGTCTCGGGATCGATCTTGCGACGGTCCCGCACGACCAAGGGCTCCTGTTCCCGCTCGTCGGCTCGCTCGGACTGGCGTTCGGTCACTTCTTGTCCTTGTCGTCCTCGTCCACGATCTCGGCATCCACCACGTCGTCGGCCTTCGCCGAGGAGTCGGACGCAGCGCCGGCCGCACCGGCGGCACCGTCGGCCGCGTCACCGCCCGCCTGGGCACCCGTGTTCGCGTACAGCGCGGTGGCCAGCTCCTGGGAGGCGGAGTTCAGCTTCTCCATCGCCTCCTTGATCTTGGCCGTGTCGGTGCCCTTCAGCGTCTCGTTGGCCTCGTCGATCGCGGTCTTGACCTTGCCCTTGAGCTCCTCGGGCAGCTTCTCGTCGTTGTCCTTGACGAACTTCTCGGTCTGGTAGACCAGCGTCTCGGCCTGGTTGCGGGTCTCCGCCTCCTCGCGACGCCTGCGGTCCTCCTCCGCGTGCGCCTCGGCGTCCTTGATCATCTGGTCGATGTCCTCCTGCGGCAGCGCGGAGCCACCGGTGATGGTCATCGACTGTTCCTTGTTGGTGCCGAGGTCCTTCGCGGTGACATGCACGATGCCGTTGGCGTCGATGTCGAAGGTGACCTCGATCTGCGGCACGCCGCGCGGTGCCGGCGGGATGCCCGTCAGCTCGAACATGCCGAGCTTCTTGTTGTGGGCCGCGATCTCACGCTCGCCCTGGAAGACCTGGATCTGCACCGACGGCTGGTTGTCCTCCGCCGTGGAGAAGACCTCCGAGCGCTTCGTGGGGATCGTGGTGTTGCGCTCGATGAGCTTGGTGAACACGCCGCCCTTGGTCTCGATGCCGAGCGACAGCGGCGTGACGTCCAGCAGCAGGACGTCCTTCACCTCGCCCTTGAGCACACCGGCCTGCAGCGACGCACCGAGCGCGACGACCTCGTCCGGGTTCACGCCCTTGTTGGGCTCCTTGCCGCCGGTGAGCTCCTTCACGAGGTCCGACACGGCGGGCATGCGGGTCGAGCCACCCACGAGCACCACGTGGTCGATGTCGCCCACCGAGATGCCGGCGTCACGCACGACGTTGTTGAACGGAGCCTTGGTGCGCTCCAGCAGGTCGGACGTGATGCGCTGGAACTCGGCCCGCGTCAGGGTCTCGTCGAGGAACAGCGGGTTCTTGTCCGCGTCCACCGTGATGTACGGCAGGTTGATGTTGGCCGTGGTGGAGCTCGACAGCTCGATCTTGGCCTTCTCGGCGGCTTCCTTGATGCGCTGGAGCGCCATCCGGTCCTTGGTGAGGTCGATGCCGTGCGAGGCCTTGAACTTCTCGACCAGCCAGTCGACGATGCGCTGGTCCCAGTCGTCGCCACCGAGGTGGTTGTCACCGCTGGTGGCCCGCACCTCGACGACGCCCTCGGCGATCTCCAGCAGCGAGACGTCGAACGTACCGCCACCGAGGTCGAAGACCAGGATGGTCTGTTCCTTCTCGCCCTTGTCCAGGCCGTAGGCGAGCGCGGCCGCGGTGGGCTCGTTGACGATGCGCAGCACGTTGAGGCCCGCGATCTGGCCGGCCTCCTTGGTGGCCTGGCGCTGCGCGTCCTCGAAGTACGCGGGCACGGTGATGACGGCGTCGGTGACCTCGTCACCGAGGTACGCCTCCGCGTCGCGCTTCAGCTTCATGAGCACACGCGCGCTGATCTCCTGCGGCGTGTACCTCTTGCCGTCGATGTCGTCGGTCTTCCAGTCGGAGCCCATGTGCCGCTTCACCGACCGGATCGTGCGGTCCACGTTGGTGACGGCCTGGTTCTTGGCGGGCTGACCCGTCAGCACTTCGCCGTTCTTGGCGAAGGCGACGACGGACGGAGTCGTCCGGGCGCCCTCCGAGTTGGCGATGACCGTCGGCTCACCACCCTCGAGAACCGCGACGACCGAGTTGGTCGTACCAAGGTCGATGCCGACCGTGCGCGCCATGTGTCTTTCCCTCCTGCGATGTCCTGATGCCTGTGGCCGCTCGACGGGCGCGCTCTCGCGTTCCATCCCCGCCGAGCAACAAACTTGAGTAAGCCTCACTCAAGTTCTATCCGGATCGGGCGTCTGCCGTCAATCCGGAGTTGAGTGGGAAGCACTCAAGGTTCCTGCCATCTCCAACGAAGCTCCCCGGTCCGATGTTCCCGTGCGCCGCGAGCGTGAATCCCCCGGGTGCCGATCCGAGGCCGGTCACACACCACGCACCGTGACGTCCCCGCTCGTCGCGGTCAGATCCAGCACTCGCTCGGCGCCCGGGTCGTCCCCCCGAACGTCCTGGTCACCGCTGGTCGTCGACACCGTCACGCGATAGTCGCCGTGCGGTGCCGTGACCTCGATGTCGCCACTGGTGGCCTCCGCGCGGACCGTGTCGACCTGCTCGACGTCGAGGTTCATGTCGCCCGACGTCGTCGTCGCGTGGACCTCCTCCACCTCGGCGACGTGGAGGTCGACGTCGCCGGACGTGGCCTCCACCGCCACCCGTCGCGCTCCGGTGAGGCGCACCTCGACGTCGCCGGACGTGGCCCGCACGTCCACGTCGCTCGCGTCGCGCACGACGACGTCGCCCGACGACACCTCACCCGCCACGGTGACACCGCGCGGCACCGTCACCTCGTAGTCCACCGAGCAGTCGGACCCGCAGCCGGCCAGCACGAGCGTGGAGCCCTCCACCTCGAAGGCGCGTCCGGGCTCGTCGCCGACGTAGGCCAGCCGCTGCTCCACCACCGTCTCGGACACCTCACCGGCCCGGACGACGACTCGGCCCGAACCGTTGTCGATCTCGACGTGCCGGATGGCCGCGGCCACCGTGTCCGTGCGCTCCGAGGTCGTGGCGAACGACCAGTTCGTCGCGACAGCCACCCCCGCCACCACCAGCACCACTCCGCCGACGGCCAGCCCCACGCGACTCATGTTCTCTCCGCCCTCCCGGCGCACCTCGCCTGCGCCCTGTCGAGGTTATGGAGTCGAGGCGACCGGGAACATCGGGGAAGCCCCCGACCCGACCCTGGGGCGAACCCCCGCCCTCATCACTAACCTGGCGTCACAGACACCGGTATCGAGAACTGGAGGCACCACATGACCCGAGCGGGCTCGGCTCCGAACCCGTACGACGCGCTGCCCCCCGTCCCGTCGTTCCGCCTGCAGAGCAACGACGTGGCCGAAGGCGAGACGCTGCCGGTGCCGCAGCGCAGCGGCATCATGGGCGCGGGCGGCGAGGACACCTCACCGCACCTGGCGTGGGACGGCTTTCCCGAAGGCACCAAGAGCTTCGCGGTGACCTGCTTCGACCCCGACGCCCCCACCGGCAGCGGCTTCTGGCACTGGGCGGTGTTCGACATCCCCGCCTCGGTCACCGAACTCAAGACCGGGGCCGGCGACCCGGACGGCTCCAACCTGCCCGAGGGCGCGTGCATGTTGAAGGGCGACGGCGGTGTCCGTCAGTACGTCGGCGCGGCCCCGCCACCGGGGCACGGCCCGCACCGCTACATCTTCGCCGTCCACGCGCTGGACGCGGAGTCGCTGGAGCTCGGTGAGGACGCCACCCCCGCGGCTCTCGGCTTCACCATGTTCGGCCGCACGCTCGCCCGCGCCACGCTCACCGCGATCTACGAGAACAAGGGCTGAGCCTCCGAGTAAGCCCGCCTCCGCCGGGGGCGGCACCCACCGCGACGCGCTGCGGTGGGCCGCCCCGGCGGGGAACTGCGCGTGTCCGAATCGGCTCCGCCTCACCCGTCGGAGTCCGTATGCTGGACCCCCAGCGAGCGCCCAACGCAGCCGGAGGTGGGTCGGTGAGCAGCCCTGCGCCCCGTGGCCTGATCGGCTCGGCCAGGCGCGCCCTACGGGTGCTGGAGATCGTCGCCTCCGAGGGCGACGGAGTCTCCGCCAAAGCGGTCGCCCGCCGCGCGGGCTTCACCCTCTCGACGACGTACCACCTGCTCAACACCCTCGTGCACGACGGCTACCTGGTGCGGCTCGGCCACGGCCGCGGGTTCGGCCTCGGCTACAAGATCGGTTCGCTGCACCAGCGCCTGTGCGAGGAGCTCGACGTCGACGACGTCGTGCGGGAGGAGCTGAACCTGCTGCATCGGCAGGCGCGCGCCGCCGCCTACTACACCGTGCTGCGCGACACCGACGTCGTCGTCGCCGCCGTCGCCGACTCCGCCCGCTACCCGCGGGCCACACCGCTGGACTTCGGTTTCCACGAGGCCGCCCACGCCACGGCCTTCGGCAAGGTGCTGCTGTCGACGCTGACCCCGAAGCAACGCCGCTCCTACCTGGAGGGCACGGGCATGCCGAGGCTGACCGACCGCACCCGGGTGCGGCTCGCGGACCTCAGCCGCGAACTCGACCAGGTCAGACACTCGGGGCTCGCGCGGGACGTCGAGGAGTTCCAACCCGAGCTGGCCTGCGTGTCCGCGCCGGTGCGCGACGCCGACAACCGGGTGCGGGGCGCGGTCGCGTTCTCCGTGCCGATCGCCGACTTCACGGCCCGCCGCGGCGAACTCGAACGCACCGTCACCGAGGGAGCCGCCCGCCTCACCCGCGTGCTCACCGGTTCGGCGGGCGCGGGCCCGGCGAGCATCAGCGCGGTTTGAGCAGGTAGTCGACCACCGGCCGCAGTTCCTCGGCGGTGGGCGGCTCGTCGTCGATCAACCCCTGCATCAGCAGGCCGTCTATGCCCGCGAGGAACACCCGGAAGGCCACCTCGTCGTCGTGGCGGACCATCGACGTCAGCACGTCGAGCCAGCGCCGGGCCGCGGGCCGCAGCTCGGGCCGCCGCGACGCGAGCAGGTACAGCTCGTACTCGGCCATCGTGCGCCCCCGACGCGGGCCGAGGGCCTCCGCCAGCAGATTGGCGACCTCCTCGGCCCCGCGACTGCCGCGCGAACGGGCCCGGTCGATCATCCAGTAGACCTCGGTCGCCATGTCGCGGGCGCAGCTGATCAACGTGGCGATGAGCAGGTCGTCGAGCGAGGCGAAGTGGTAGGTGGTCGACGTCGTCGGGATGCCCGCCTCCTTCGCCACCGTGCGATGGGTGACGCCCGCGACGCCGTCGCGCTCGATCACGCGGAGGGTGGCCTCGATGATCTCGTTGCGGCGCTTCTCACCCCGGGCCCTGCGCCCGTCGATGTGCTGTCTCAATGCTGTTGCCCTCCGAGCTCCAGAAGGACGACGCCGCCCACGACGAGCACGAGGCCGGCGATCATCGTGAGGTTCATGCGCTCACCCAGGAACAACGCGCCGATGACGGCGACGAGCGCGACGCCGATCGCCGACCAGATCGCGTAGACCACGCCGACGGACATGCCCGCCTTGAGCACGAGCGAAAGAAGGTAGAAGGCCGTCCCGTAGGCGACAGCGACGATCACCGAGGGCACCAGCCTGGTGAAGCCGTCCGCGTACTTGAGCGACACGGTGCCGGTCACCTCGGCGACGATGGCCAACGCCAACAGGACATAAGGACTCATGACTGTTAAAATACCTGAACGAACGTCCCAATACATGGCGAGTCGTGCGCCACATCAGTGGGACGTCGGGGCGGGCAGTAGGTTACTCATCGGTACGAAGCATTAGCCTTTCCCCACCACCGCGAAGCTCCCGAACCGAAAGGCCCCGAACATGGGTGCACTGCAGATCACGATGGGCGCCATCGGCGTCCTCGTCAGCATCGTCGCCTGGTCCGTGTTCGTCTCCGGCGTGCTCCGCCAGATTCGCATCATTCGGCTCGGCCAGCCGGACTCGACCCGCAACGGTCCCTTCGTCCCCCGCATGCGCACCCTGATCAAGGAGTTCGCGGCGCACACCCGCATGAACAAGTTCCGCCACGTCGGACCGTGGCACTGGCTGGTCATGTGGGGCTTCCTGCTCGGGTCGCTGGCACTGTTCGAGGCCTACGGCGAGATCTTCAACCCCCACTTCGCGTGGCCGATCATCGGGCACTGGGCTCCGTGGCAACTGCTGCTCGAACTGCTGGGCCTCGGCACCGTGGTCGGTGGTGTCGCGCTGGCGATCATCCGCCAGGCCAACCACCCCCGCCGCGCCGACCGGCAGTCGCGCTTCGCGGGGTCGAACTTCGGCTGGGCCTACTTCGTCGAGGCCGTGGTGATCATCGAGGGTCTCGGCATCCTCGGGGTGAAGGCCTTCAAGATCTCCAGCGGCATCGAGGACCCGGCCCTGTGGTCGAGCTTCGTCACCCAGCCGCTCGCGGCCCTGCTGCCCACCAGCACCGCGGCCGTGTCGGTCATGGCGCTGCTCAAGCTGCTGTCGGGCATGATCTGGCTGATGGTCGTCGGCCGCACCCTGACCATGGGTATCGCCTGGCACCGCTTCAGCGCCTTCTTCAACATCTACTTCAAGCGTGAGGACGACGGCGGGGTCGCGCTCGGCGCCCTCAAGCCGATGATGAGCGACGGCAAGCCCCTCGACTTCGAGGAGGCCGACCCCGAGACGGACGTCTTCGGCGCGGGCAAGGTCGAGGACTTCACCTGGAAGGGCTGGCTCGACTTCTCCACCTGCACCGAGTGCGGTCGCTGCCAGTCGCAGTGCCCCGCGTGGAACACCGGCAAGCCGCTGTCGCCGAAGCTGGTCATCACGCAGCTGCGCGACCACGCCTACGCCAAGGCCCCGTACCTGCTGGCCGGCGGCAAGAAGGACGTCACCGGCGAGGAGGTCGGGCTCACCGGAGACAACCCGTACGCGGGCATCGACGTGCTCGCGCTGGCCGAGGCCGACCGCCCCCTCGTCGGCACCGGCGATGACGGCGGCGTGATCGACCCCGAGGTCCTGTGGTCCTGCACCACCTGCGGCGCGTGCGTCGAGCAGTGCCCGGTGGACATCGAGCACGTCGACCACATCGTCGACATGCGCCGCTACCAGGTCATGATCGAGTCGAACTTCCCGAGCGAGCTGAACGGGATGTTCAAGAACCTGGAGAACAAGGGCAACCCGTGGGGCCAGAACGCCCGCGACCGCCTGGCCTGGACCGAGGACCTCGACTTCGAGGTGCCCGTCTTCGACGGCGAGCTGGGCGACGCCGAGTACCTGTTCTGGGTGGGCTGCGCCGGCGCCTTCGAGGACCGCGCCAAGAAGACCACGCGTGCGGTGGCCGAGCTGCTGCACATCGCGGGCGTGAAGTACACGGTGCTCGGCCCGGAGGAGACCTGCACCGGCGACCCGGCTCGCCGTGCGGGCAACGAGTTCGTGTTCCAGATGCTCGCGCAGCAGAACGTCGAGGTGCTGAACTCGGTGTTCGAGGGCGTGGAGCGGAACAAGCGCAAGATCGTGGTCACGTGTGCGCACTGCTTCAACACGCTCGCCAACGAGTACCCGGAGCTGGGCGGTACCTACGAGGTCGTGCACCACACGCAGTTGCTGAACCGCCTCGTGCGCGAGAAGCGGCTCACCCCGATGGCGCCGATCGCGGAGGACGTCACCTACCACGACCCGTGCTACCTGGGCCGCCACAACAAGGTGTACGAGGCGCCGCGTGAGCTCGTCGGTGCCTCGGGCGCCTCGCTGCGCGAGATGCCCCGGCACGCCGACCGGTCCATGTGCTGCGGCGCGGGTGGTGCGCGCATGTGGATGGAGGAGCGGATCGGCAAGCGCATCAACGTCGAGCGCGTCGACGAAGCGCTGGGTACCGCGCCGTCGAAGATCGCGACGGGCTGCCCGTTCTGCCGCGTGATGCTCACCGACGGCGTGACCGCGCGCCAGAACGAGGGCAAGGCCGCCGAGTCGGTCGAGGTGGTCGACGTCGCGCAGCTGCTGCTGTCCGCGGTGAAGCGGGGTCAGCCGGTGGCGGCGGGCGTGTCCGGCGCGGCTGCGGGCACCGGCGGCGAGGCCGAGGCCGACGGACGTGCGGACCTGCCCACCGACGAGGTCGGCACGGGCACCGTGCAATCAGACGAGGACAAGAAGTAACCAAGCGGCGGGGTCGCATAAAAAAATCCCAAGTACTTCCGGATTATTCTTAAACGCGACCCCGCCACCTGGCCCCCCATCCGCGCTAGCATGACAACCTCGCGAGCCAGTAACGGAGCGAGGACGAGGCAGCAACATGCAAGGCGGAGATTGCGTGGGTAAGCCGGACGACGCCGAGCCGACAGCGGCGGGCGAGAGTGGTGACGAGGCTTTCGGCACAGACCTCTTCTCGGATCATTCCTCGCCCGTCGGGTGGCGACCGTCTCCCACGCCACGCACTCCTCGCCCAGAGCGTGTCGTGATGTCGTCGCGCGACGCGTTCGCCGACGGCAAGGAGGAGTCCACGTCGACCGGGCGGCTGCGGGCCCGCCCGTACGTCCTCACCAAGGGCCGCACGCGTGCGCGTTCCGACCTCGCCGTGGAGACGCTCATCTCCGCCGAGCCGCACGCCCGGTGGCACCTCCACAAACCGGGCACCGAGTACCGCAAGCTCGGCCAGCTGTGCTCCGTGCCGGTGTCGGTCGCGGAGATCGCGGCGAACCTCTCGGTGCCGCTCGGCGTCGCCCGCGTGTTGATCAGCGATCTCGCCGACACCGGGTACGTGCGGGTGCACCTGCCCGCACCCACCACGGGCGGCCGACCCGACCGCGTGCTGCTGGACCGGGTTCTGGCCGGTCTGCGCAAGCTGTGAACCCCCGTCCTACGGCGGTACGGACGAGCTGACCGCCCACTCTTGTCCGACGGCCGGAATCGGTGCTTCACTCCGTCGTCGTCGGATCTTCACCTCCGCCGAGGCGGCGTAAGGAGTACGCGATGCCACCCACCCACGAGGTCACCAACCAGGTCCCGCCGCTGGCCGGCCACGACGTGGCCGACGACCCCGCGCTGCTTGACGGCCTGCGCCGGGAGGGCGCCGACTGGGCCGAGGCGGAGGTCCGCGACCTCGGCGTCCTGGCGGGCAGCGAGCAGGCGCAGGAGTGGGGCAGGCTCGCCAACGAGTACCCACCGGTGCTGCGCACGCACGACCGGGTGGGCAGACGCATCGACGAGGTCGATTTCCACCCCCACTGGCACGACCTGATGACCGTCGCGGTGGAACGCGGCCTGCACGCGGCGCCGTGGACCGACGGCCGCCCCGGCGCGCACGTCGCCCGCACGGCGAAGTTCTACGTCTGGAGCCAGGTCGAACCGGGTCACACGTGCCCGATCTCGATGACGTACTCCGCCGTGCCCGCGTTGCGGCACAACGCCGACCTCGCGGCCGTGTACGAACCACTGCTCGCCGCGCCGCACTACGACTTCGGGCTGCGCGTTCCGACCACCAAGCGCGGACTGATCGCGGGCATGTCGATGACCGAGAAGCAGGGCGGTTCCGACGTGCGCGCCAACACGACCCGGGCGGTGCCGGCCGCGGACGGGACCTACCGCATCACCGGGCACAAGTGGTTCACCTCCGCGCCCATGTCCGACGTGTTCCTCACACTCGCGCAGGCACCCGGCGGGCTCTCGTGCTTCCTGCTGCCCCGCGTCCTGCCCGACGGCACCCGCAACACGCTGCACCTGCAGCGGCTCAAGGACAAGCTCGGCAACCGGTCGAACGCCTCCGCCGAGGTGGAGTACGACGAGGCCGTGGGCTGGCTCGTCGGCGAGGAGGGCCGCGGTGTCCGCACGATCATCGAGATGGTCAACAACACCCGGCTCGACTGCGTGACGGGCGGAGCCGCGGCACTGCGCTACGGGACCGTCCGCGCCGTGCACCACGCCCAGCACCGCAGCGCGTTCGGCGCGACGCTCGACCGGCAGCCGCTCATGACGAACGTGCTGGCCGACCTGGCGGTGGAGGCCGAAGCGGCCACCACCGTCGCACTACGCCTGGCCGGAGCCACCGACCGCGCCGCCGCGGGCGATGCGCACGAGGCCGCGTTCCGCAGGCTCGCGCTGCCCATCACGAAGTACTGGGTGTGCAAGCGCGCCCCCGCCCACGCGGCGGAGGCGCTCGAATGCCTCGGCGGCAACGGCTACGTGGAGGAGTCGGGCATGCCGCGGCTCTTCCGCGAGTCGCCGCTGTCCTCCATCTGGGAGGGTTCCGGCAACGTCGCCGCACTCGACACGCTGCGCGCGATGGCGAAGCAGCCCGAGTCCGTCGAGGCGTTCTTCGCCGAGGTCGGCCTGGCCGAGGGCGCCGACTCCCGGCTCGACGACGCCGTCGCCTCGGTGCGCCGCGACCTCGCCGATCCGGGCGACGCGGAGTTCCGGGCCCGGCGAGTCGTGGAACGCCTTGCGCTCGTACTCCAGGGATCGCTGCTGGTCAGGCACGGTGACAAGGCGGTCGCGGACGCCTTCTGCGCCTCGCGGCTCGGCGGAGACTGGGGCGTCGCCTTCGGCACCCTGCCCCGTGGGATCGCCGTCGACCCGATCATCGCGCGGGCGCGGGTCGCTCAGTAGCCGAAGTTCTGCGTCCAGTACCAGCCGTCGGGGTTGAGGCCCACCCCGATCGCGGTGATGTCGCAGTTCAGGATGTTGCGGCGGTGGCCGTCGGACGACATCCACGCCTCCATCACGGCCTCCGCCGACGACATGCCCATGGCGATGTTCTCGGCGGCCGGACTCGGGTATCCGGCAGCCTCGATCCGGTCGCTGAACGACCTGCCGTCACGGGAGGTGTGGGACAGGTAGCCACCGGCGGCCATGTCGTCGCTGTGGTCCTGAGCTGCGGCGACGAGCCGCTGGTCCACGCGCACGGCCGAGCAGCCGGCCTCCGCGCGTTCGGCGTTGACGAGGTCGACGACCTCCCGATCGGCCGTGCCGGTCCGGCGCTCGCCGCTCGTGGCCGGAGCAGGGGGAGCAAGGGGAGCATCGTCGACCGACGAGCTGTCGGGGCTGCTCGACTCGTCGGCGGGGTCGGAGGGCGGGGAGGGATCCTGCGACGACGTGGAGGGTTCCTCGTCGCTGACGTCGGGGGCGGACGTCGTCGTGTCGGTCGTCGGGGCCGCCGGGGGCGGGGTCGGCTCGTCGGACGGTGTCGTACTCGTGGTGCTCTGCGTGGAGGTGCTCACTCCACCCGCCTCGGCACCACCGGGCGATCCGTTCGGGGGTTCGGAGGCCAGCACCACCCTGGTGTCGTCGGGGTCCGGCTGTGACCACAGCAGGTGACCGCCGACCGCGACGGCCACCCCGACGAGCACGCTGGCAAACACCAGCAGTGACCGGACTCGCGAGCTCAGGGCAGGCACGGGCCGAGAAGTTACCACCGGAGAGTGGTTTATTGAACCGTGATGTGATTGTCCGCAACCCGTGTCACCACGGCGCGGGCCACCTCAGCGACGGGTGTCGACGCGGTCGAAGTTCTTGTAGGCCCTGCTGGGCGTGGGCCCCCGCTGCCCCTGGTAGCGCGACCCGACCTCGACCGAACCGTAGGGATACTCGGCCGGACTCGTCAGCTGGAACAAGCACAGCTGGCCGATCTTCATCCCCGGCCACAACGTGATCGGCAGGTTCGCGACGTTCGACAACTCCAGCGTGATGTGCCCACTGAAACCGGGGTCGATGAATCCCGCCGTCGAGTGCGTGAGCAGCCCGAGCCGCCCCAGCGACGACTTGCCCTCCAGCCGCCCCGCGAGATCGTCGGGCAACGTGAACAGCTCGAACGTCGACGCCAGCACGAACTCGCCGGGATGCAGCACGAACGGGTCGTCGTCGCCGTCCTTCTCCACCATCGACGTCAGCTCGTCCTGCCGCAGCTTCGGGTCGATGTGGGTGTACTTGCTGTTGTCGAAAACACGGAAGAAGCGGTCGAGCCGCACATCGACACTCGACGGCTGCACCATCGCCGGGTCGAAGGGGTCGATCCCCAACCGTCCCGACTCCAGCGCCTTGCGAAGATCACGGTCACTCAACAGCACGGCTTCACCCTAACCGGGCGGTGGGCGGCTCCCGCCGGGCGGCGGTCGACCTCGACGGCACGGACGTCCGCATGTGCCGCGCGTAGGTCGGGTCGTGCTCGACCAGGCGCCCGAGGCGCTCGGCGTAACGCGCTCGCGCGAGCGTGCCCAACCGTTCCTGCATCCACGTCGCGCCCGGCACCAGCTGCCGCACCGTCTCGGCGGCGAAGTTCCCCGCGGCGGCCGTCACGACGGCGGCCTGCGCCAGCGGATCGTCGGGAAGTCCCAGGAAGTCGGCGTTGGCGGGACCGAGCACGAGCCGGCTGATGGAGCCGTGGACCCGCATCGACAGCTCACCCAACACCGTGCCGAGCAGTCCGCGGTCGGCTCCCACGGCGGCGTGCGACCGGAGCAACGCCGCCGCGAGCCGTTTCGAGTCCTCGTCGGGCACGAACTCCGTCACCGCCAGCAGCCACAGCAACCGCCAGGCGTCGTCCTCCGTGGCGGGCAGCAACTCGTCGTCGACGCCCATGAGCCAGCCCACGTAGCGCCAGAGGTGGATGATGTCGGCGCGCTCCGACTCCGTGTAGCGCACGCCGAGCATGCGCATGCCCACCACGTACACCAGCGAGAACAGCACCAATGTGCCCGCGGTCTGCACCTGGTTGATCGGCCGGTCCCACGCCGCGTAGTCCCAGCCGTCCCGTTTGTTCATCGCGGCCCGCACGTGGGCGTGCACGACGCGGACCCGCAACGCCGCCGCGTACCCGGCGGCACCGACCTGCAACGCACCCGGTGTCGTGACGTCGAGCCACCAGCGGGTCGTCTCGATCAACCGCCGGGTCGCCGCGTACTCGATCGCACCCGTTCCCACCAACGGCTTGGTGGCGCGCGAGGCCAGGTAGCCGCCCATCAGCGCCATGTCGCCGAGCGGGAAGAGGCTCAACACGCCCGTGCGCACGACGGCGCGCGCACCACGGTCGAGGCGTCGGTGATCCACCCAGTACGGCGTCGCCTCGACACTGTCGAAGAAGTCGACGAGCTCACCTGGAGGGTCGTCCAGACTGTCGATGCCCTGGTCGAGGGCCTGATCGAACAGCGCACGACCGCGTCCACGCGGCATCCGGCGCATCATCGCGACGACGGCGTCGGCGAGCGGATCCTCTCGCTCCGCGAACGCGCGCAACCGCCGCCGCTGACGTTCGGTGCCCCGGATGTCAGCGGGCGCGAACAGCAGAGTGGCGAGGCGGAAGCCGCCCTGCCGAAGGAGCTCCGGGTCAGGCAACCGCTCGTCAGCCATCATGGACAACAAGTGTTGTCAGTTCGTGTGCGGAGCGTCAAGGGACCCGAGAAGAGGCAGGGAAGGGGCACCCGCCCACCGTCGCGTGATCGCGATCGTGTATGCTGTGAGCTGCTGCGGATGTAGTTCAATGGTAGAACATCAGCTTCCCAAGCTGAGAACGCGGGTTCGATTCCCGTCATCCGCTCTCACCGCGAACCCCCAGGTCGAAAGCCTGGGGGTTTTCGTTTCTCAGTCCCTCCGGCTCTCCTGCCGCGTGGTGAGCCGCTCGCCCCAATCCGTGGTCAGCAACAGGACCCGGAACGTGGAGAGCACGAAACCGGGGGCGAAGACGAGGTAGGGAAACGGCCCACCCCAGTGCATGGCGTCGAGCAGCCACAGGAAGCCCGCCACGGACGCACCCATGTGGACGAGCAGCACCACGAGCCGCCGCTCCTCGTCCTTGATCGGCAGACACGCCCAGACCAGTGAGACGAGCAGCAGCGCGAGCAGCAGGAACAGCCCCATCCCGGGTGAGGCTACGCGCGCCGATCACCGAGCGGTCCGCTCCGCGGCACCGCCGCGTCGTTTCGGGCCGGTCGGCACCCATGGTCGACCCCGAACGTCCCTGCCTCCCTCGCCCGAATCGGTGAACCGTGACAAGCGGGTCGACACATCGGGTGTCCTCCATGGAGTCGGAGAAGAGATGACCGAGCATGGCACAGCAGAAGGACGACGATCAGGCCGATCAGGTCGAACCCGTCAAACGCAGACTCGGAAAGTGGCCGTGGATCTTCGCGATACTCGCGGTACTCGTCGTCGTGATCGTGGTCAACACCAACCGGGACGGCGGGGACACGGCGACGGCCCCCGCTCCGGCTCCCGAGCAGGTCGCCGAGCCGGAACCCGTCGGCGTCGGCCGGCCGGTGCGTGACGGGTTGTTCGAGTTCACCGTCGTCGGCGTGGAGTACAGCCCGTCAGTGGGGGATCAGTACGTCTCCGAGACGGCTCAGGGGCAGTACGCGACGGTGACGGTGCGCGTGGCCAACATCGGCAACGAAGCGCGTAGCTTCGCCGACACTGACCAGTACCTCTTCGACGCCGACGATCGGCGCTACTCGACCGACCTCGCCGCCGAGTCGCTGATCCCGGGCAACGACGTCTTCTACAACCCGATCAATCCCGGCAACGTGGTCGAGGGCGCCCTCGTCTACGACGTGCCCGTCGACGTCGAACCCACCCGCATCGAACTGCACGATTCGGCCTTCAGTCAGGGGGTGTCGGTCGGTCTCCGGTGAGCACCGCGGGTCCCTCGCGGGCCGGTCGGCGTACGCGAAGTGCGGACACGCGTGCGAGAGGCGCGGACACGGCGCGGAGGTTTCGTCGGGTGCGGCACACTCGCACCGTGAGTGGGAGATTGAGCGGAGCCACCCGGTTGCCCGACGGCGTCTGGGTGCGGGGCCGCGGGCTGCGCGAAGCACCGCCCGGCGGTGAGACACCCGAGTACGGCCTGTACCTCGGCGGACCACGCCTGCGCGCACGCCACGAGCCGGCACTGACGTGGCCGCATGACTGGGTGCTCTGGCGGGACGGTCTCCTGCCCTCGGACTGGACCACGACGGCCGAGAAGCTGCTCGACCTGCACGAGAAGGCCGCGGCCGGGCAGGCTGTCGAGCTCGCGTGCCACGGCGGCCTCGGTCGCACGGGCACGGCGATGGCCTGCCTGGCCACGTTGAGCGGACTGTCCTCACGCGAGGCCGTCCGCTGGGCACGCACCCACTACCGGTCGCGCGCCGTCGAGGTGCCCTGGCAGCGCCGTTACGTGACCTGGTTCGCCGCCCACACGCGCAGCCGCTGACGGGTCTGCCGCGGTCAGTCGTCGAGCTGCCTGCGCAGCGTCGCCGGCGCCTTGCGCCGCCACGCCTGCTCGATCAGCTCGCCGAGTTCTCCGCCGTCGATCACGTCGAGGTCCACGAGGATGGCGCCGTAGCCGTCGTAGTGCGGGGTGGTGTGGAACGCGGGTGAGCCGGACGCCAGCATGGCCT
The DNA here is from genome assembly GCF_000231055.2 of Saccharomonospora azurea NA-128. GTDB lineage: Bacteria > Actinomycetota > Actinomycetes > Mycobacteriales > Pseudonocardiaceae > Saccharomonospora > Saccharomonospora azurea. The sequence goes on from NZ_CM001466.1 coordinate 2,855,972, forward strand.
CCTTCTCGTCCAGCTCGCACATCACCACGAGCCATCCCTCCGCCTCGGTACGCAGCCGGAGGAACGTCCGGCCACCCACCTTCGCCGCGGGAGTGCGGTACGACGTCGAGATCTCGACGCCGGGAAGTCTGCTCGCGAGCCTCACCACGTCGTCCCAGGTCTGCACCTCTGCGATCGTGCCATCCGACGGGCACTCTGGCGATCGGTCATCGGCCGGACGGCCGAGAAAACCCCGCGCGGCGGTCCGCTCGACCGAGGTCTCCACCCCGGTCCGCGCCATAGCGTCGCGGCATGACGACGGCACAGGAGACAGCACTGGCGTACGGCCTCGGCGCGTTCGTGGTCGTGTGGAGCATGCTCGCGATCCCACAGTTGATCATCCATCTCGCCAGGTTCGGCCGTGTCGACCGGCGTCGCGTCCTGACCACCGGCGTCGTCACGCTGTACGCCTGCCTCGCCGTGGCGGTCGTCGTGCTGCCGCTGCCCGGGCCCGGCGACCAGCGACTCGCCCAGACCGTGCAGCTCGTGCCGTTCCAGTGGGTCACCGACGTGGGTACCGAGCTCGCGACGTACGGGCTGCCCCGCAGCCACGCCCTGCTGACCCTGACGTTCCAGCAGCTCGCCATGAACGTGCTGCTGTTCGTGCCGCTGGGAGCGCTCTGCGTGCTGCTGTGGCGCCGCGGGTTCCTGTTCACGACGCTGGCCGGGTTCGGCGTGTCGCTCCTGGTGGAGATCACCCAGCTCACCGCGAACTTCGGCACCGCACCGTTCGTCTACCGCATCTTCGACGTGGACGATCTGATGGCGAACACGGCGGGTGCGGTGTTGGGTTGGGTGGCCGCCACCGTGGCACTGCTGCTGGTTCGTCTCAGGAAGGCGGACGCCGCCCGGGCATCGGCAGCCGTGAGGCCCACGCCGCTCGCGGCAGCGGTTCCGCCTCACCGAGCCGCACCAGATGCTCGTGCCGTCGCCGGGCCTGTCGGCGCGCCTCACGCTGATCTTCGTACACAACCGTTGCCGCTGCCGCGATGAGCAGCAGGACGACGATGACGAAGACCAGAGCCAGTTGCACGCCATCCCCCTTGATGCCGTTGTGTGTGGCTCATCACAGACTAGGGGCTCCGGGGCGCCGTCACCAGCCCTTCACCATCCGTGGCCCGCGCAATCGGGCGAGGCAGCGCCGTCGGTGCTGCTCGACGGCCACCCTTCTCCGCCAATTCGCTCCCCTGGTGTAACTCGGCGTGATTCGGTGTAGCCAATTCGGCCCAGCGGGAATACCCCGTCCAGGGGAGCGGCACGCCAGGGGGAGCGTGCGGGAGGAGGCCGGGATGGCATTCGGCGCACACGCCGGGCGCGGCGCGTACGGCATGGACAGGGCAACCCGGACTCTCACCGTGGCCGCCGTCGACTCGGTGCCCGTCTACCGCGAGGGCCTGGGCGCCGTCATCGGTCGCACCCCGGGACTGCGGTGGGGCGGACACGCGGCAAGCCACCACGCCGGCATCCAGCTGTGCGAGCAACTACGCCCGGACCTGATGCTCATCGATTCGGCGCTGGACCCTCACGCCCACCTCGTCCGCCTCCTGGTGGAGGCGCACCCGATGCTGGTGGTCACGCTGCTCGTCGACGCGGCGCACCGCACCACCGCGTATCTGGCCACGATCCTGGAGGCGGGTGCCCACGGGGCGTTGCCGCGCACCGTGGATCCTCGCCGGCTCACCGAAGGCATTCGCCGCACCTACGTGGAACGGCACTACACCGACCCGGCGCTGGCCGCGCTCGTGCCGAGACAGCGCACGGGCGAGTCGAGCACGGCGCGGCAGCCGATGCCGCTGTCGCGGCGCGAGTACCAGGTGCTGCAGCTGATCGCCGAGGGCATGGAGAACTCCGCCGTGGCCGACACGCTCTTCCTGTCGGTGGAGACCGTCCGCACGCACGTCAAGAGCATCCTGCGCAAGTTGTCCGCACGCGACCGCACGCACGCGGTGACGAAGGCGTTCCGCTCCGGGCTGCTCGTCATCAACCCCGCCGACCAGGACCAGCCGGGCGCACGGTCGCCGCGCTCCTGATCGGGCGCGCCTGGACGTCCGCACTCTTTCACCGCGCAACGGTTCGCTCTGCACACATCACAGTCCTGCCGCAGTGCTCGCAAATGTTACCGGTTGGTACTATCCTGATGTTACCGGCCAGTAGGGCAGTGTTGGTCACGCTGATCGCGTGTCCTGTCGGCGACAGAAGTGCCCAGCCGGAGTGCCGAACAACCCGTACGGAGTGACGACATGGGCCACTACAAGAGCAATGTCCGAGACCTGGAGTTCAACCTCTTCGAGGTCCTCGGCGTGCAGGACCGCCTCGGCAAGGGAGTACTCGCGGAGTCCGACGAGGAGACCGCGCGCGGTGTGCTGTCCGAGCTGAACAACCTTGCCGTCGGTCCGCTCGCCGAGTCGTTCGTCGACGCCGACCGCAACCCGCCGGTGTACGACCCCAAGACCTTCTCCGCCACGCTGCCGGAGTCCTTCAAGAAGAGCTACCAGGCTCTCTGGGACGGCGAGTGGTGGCGGCTGGGACTCACCGACAACCTCGGTGGCTTCGGCCTGCCTCCCACGGTGCAGTGGGCCGCCGCCGAACTGATCCTCGGCGCCAACCCGGCGTTGTACATGTACCTGGCGGGCCCGAACTTCGCCATGATCCTCGACCGCAACGGCACCGAGGAGCAGAAGCGCTGGGCGCAGATCATGATCGACCGCGCGTGGGGCGCCACGATGGTGCTCACCGAGCCAGACGCCGGTTCGGACGTGGGCGCGGGTCGCACCAAGGCCGTCAAGCAGGAGGACGGCTCCTGGCACATCGAGGGCGTCAAGCGGTTCATCACCTCGGGCGACCAGGACATGACCGAGAACATCATGCACCTGGTGCTGGCCCGGCCCGAAGGCCCCGGCATCGAGCCGAAGCCCGGCACCAAGGGCCTGTCGCTGTTCCTCGTGCCGAAGTTCCACTTCGACACCAACACCGGCGAGCTCGGTGAGCGCAACGGCGCCTTCGTGACGAACGTCGAGCACAAGATGGGCCTCAAGGTGTCCACCACCTGCGAGCTCACGTTCGGCCAGCACGGCACCCCGGCCAAGGGCTGGCTGCTCGGCGAGGTGCACGACGGCATCGCGCAGATGTTCCAGGTCATCGAGTACGCCCGCATGATGGTGGGCACGAAGGCCATCGCGACGCTGTCCACCGGTTACCTCAACGCGCTGGAGTACGCGAAGGAGCGCGTGCAGGGTGCGGACCTCACCAGGCAGACCGACAAGACCGCCCCGCGCGTCACCATCACGCACCACCCCGACGTGCGCCGGTCGCTCATGCTCCAGAAGGCCTACGCCGAGGGGCTGCGCGCCGTCTACCTGTACACGGCGTCGTTCCAGGACCAGGTGTGGACGCAGGAGGGCGACGCCGAGTCGCTCGACCTGGCGGAGCGCGTGAACGACCTGCTGCTGCCCATCGTCAAGGGCGTCGGCTCCGAGCGGGCCACCGAGCAGCTCGTGCAGTCGCTCCAGACGCTCGGTGGTTCGGGCTTCCTGCAGGACTACCCGATCGAGCAGTACATCCGCGACTCGAAGATCGACTCGCTGTACGAGGGCACGACCGCGATCCAGTCCATGGACTTCTTCTTCCGGAAGATCGTCCGGGACAAGGGCAAGGCCCTCGGCTACATCGCCGGCGAGATCTCGAAGTTCATCGCGGCCGAGGCGGGCAACGGCAGGCTCAAGAAGGAGCGGGCGCTGCTGAAGCAGGCCCTGGAAGACGTCCAGGCCATGCTCGGCACGATGATCGGCTACCTGACGTCGTCGCAGGAGGACGTCACCAACATCTACAAGGTCGGCCAGAACACCGTCCGACTGCTGATGTCGGCCGGTGACCTGCTCGTCGGCTGGCAGCTGCTCAAGCAGGCGGAGATCGCCCAGGCCGCGCTGGACGCGGGCGCCTCCGGCAAGGACGTGCCGTTCTACCAGGGCAAGCTCGCCGTCGCGTCGTTCTTCGCGAAGAACGTACTGCCGGAGCTGTCGGCCCGTCGGGCGATCGTGGAGGCCACCGACAACGAGCTCATGGAGATCGACGAAGCCGCGTTCTGAGTCGTTCGGACGCGAGCGTCGACAGGGGACACAGCGGACACGAGGGGCCGCCTTCCGCCTCACTCGGGGCGCGGGAGGTGGCCCTTCGTGTGCGCAGGGTTGGCGATCAACTCGGGTGGGTACCTCTATCGGGTCAACGACTCCGGTGGTGAAGGAGCACGCACCATGGCGATTTCGGGAATCATCTCGGCGATCCTGATCGGTCTGCTGCTCGGGGCACTCGCCAGGTTCATCGTGCCCGGGAAGCAGAACATCCCGATCTGGCTCACGATCGTGGTCGGCATCGCCGCCGCGTTCCTCGGCACGGCGATCGCACGGGGCCTGGGGTACGCCGACACGAACGGCTGGGACTGGCTGGAGTTCATCACCCAGCTCGTCGTGGCCGCGATCGGTGTCTCGATCGCCGCGAGCATGTACCCGCGCAGGCACATCAAGGCCTGACGGCGACCGCCCGGGTGGGCGTGACCACGCTCGCCCGGACGACGCCGTCGGCTGCCCGGTCGACCGTCATGAGGGAGTGCCCCACACCGTGGCCCGCACCGTGGAGCCCGTGGCCGAGGCGTGAACGGCGATCGCGGTGCCGGTGTCGTTGGTGACCGGCTGCCCGTCGCGCACGTCGAGACCGGCTTGGCGCAGCGCGTCCCGCAGCACCCCTTCCCACGGCGGCGTCGGGGCATAGGCGGTCACGTCGAACACCTCGCCGGGCAGCACCAGCACACCGTTCAACGTAGCGAGCACGGCATTCACGTCGCCGAGCTCCGCGGGTGAGTGCCCGGTCGTCGACGCCGTGCCCACGACGTCGGTGATGCCCAGAGCCTGCACGTCCTGGGTGCTCACGGACGGCTCCACGGGCTGGTAGAGCACGTCGACCCGACGCTGGTCGGCCGGAGCCGTCGACACATGCTCCACCAGGCCCGCGAAGGTCCGCTCCCAGTCGATCCGCACCCCCGGCACAGAGGGAACCACCTCCGGGATCCCGCCTCGGAACAGCAGCGCGGCGTCCCGGGCCGGACGCTCGGTGCGCCCCAACTCTCCCTGCACGGCGCCGCGCAGCACGGCATCGTCCAGCGTGACGGCGAGTGTGGCGGGAACGTCGGGCCGGGCGCGCACCTCCACGGCGAGCGCCTTGCGGACGTCCTCGGGCAGCAGCACGGATTCACCGCCGTCCCCGCGCAACAGGATCGGCCCCGCCAGCAACGGCCGCACCGTGCCGTCGAGCACGCTGTGCACGGCCTCCCGGGTCAACGTCGGCCGCACCACCTCGAAGGGCACGTCGACGGGCCGAGCGGACGGCCAGTGCGCACGTACCGCGGACACGGCGGCACCCAGGTCGGACAGTCGCAGGCCCGCTCTCGGTTCGATCGCGTACGGCTCCACTCCGCCGTCGGCGTCGCCGGAGGGGCGGAAGGCGATGCCGCCGTCGACCGCCGGCCGGTTGATCCGCTCCTGGGCGAGGCGTCCCAGCGCCACCCTGACCGCGTGGTCGTCGACCGTGGTCACGAGCGGCACCTCGCGCCCGCCGAAGAGCGAGGTGATGCGGTCCCACGGGGACCACGGCTGTCCGCCCGCCCGCTCCACCGTGGCGGCCCAGTCCACGCCGAGCCCGGCCTCGGCGGGATCGAACGACGCCTCGACCTCTCCCGCCCGCAGCTCGACGGCCCGCTGCACGAGCGGACCCAGATCGCGACGCAGGAGGTCCTGCGCCTCATCCCGGTCGAGCCCGCCGATGTCCACCCCGGCGACGGTCACGCCGCGGGGCACGTCGCCGAACTCCGTCAGCAGATCGACGACGTACACGATCGCGAGGAGACCGGTGAGAGCGCCGAGTGCGACCAGGGCGTTGCCGAGCCTGCGCCGCCAGCGCAGATCCGGAACCACCCAGGTGGGCGCTTCCTCGGTGGGGGCGAACCCGGCGTCGAGGTCGTCGGCGAACGGCTCGTCGTCCGGGTCATCGACGTAGCTGCCGTAGCCGACGTCGCCCGCGGTGTCGTCGGCGTCGTCGGGATAGTCGGGATGGTCGAGGTCGTCGGGGTCGGGAAAGTCGGCATCCGCGCCCAGGGGCTCGTCGAGGTCATCGACGTCATCGACGTCGATGACGTCACCGACGTCGTCGACGTCGTCGTCAGGACGAGCCACGGGCGCCTCCGGATGCCGCCTACAAGTACAGGCCCGTCCCGTGCTCCGCCCGCTCGCTGGCGACCGCGTGGATGTCGCGTTCCCGCAGCACGAAGTACGCGTTGCCCTGGATCTCGACCTCCAGCTGGTCCTCGGCGTTGAACAACACCCGATCGCCGATCTTGACGTTGCGTACGTTGTTGCCCACTCCGAGCACGTCGCCCCACGACAACCGCCGCGCGACCTGAGCGGTCGCCGGAATCACGATGCCACCGTTGCTGCGCCGCTCGCCGTCCTCCGACGGCATGCGCACGAGCACCCGGTCGTGCAGCATCTGGATCTCGAGTTTGGCGTCCGAAGCGAGTGGACCGTTGGTTTCTGACACGGTATTCATGCTACGTCGCGGAAAGGAGCCGGTTTCCCGCCCGCCCCGACGCGGATGCACCCGCACGAGGTGGGCCGGCCTTCGCTTACTCGGCGGGAGTTCCCGCCATGACGAGAGGCAATGCCGCGGGCCCACCGGTTTCCATCCGAATGGGGACACCCCAGTCCTGACGGGTGATGCGGCACACCGGGTGTTCGACATCGGAGGCGCAGCTCGCGGCCTGCGCCACCACCTGGAGGACACCGCCCTCCACACCGTCGGCGAGCGTCACCGTGCGTTCGAGGTCGGTACCGACCCCACCGCCGTCGACCAGCAGCTCGGGCGGCGAGGCACTCACCTCCAGCCGCGTGGACGGCCCGTAGCGGTCGTCGAGCTTCTCCCCGGGCGGCGGCACGAACGTCACCGTCAGCCGCACCTCGCCGCTGCCCAGCACCGTGGGCGGACGCCGCACGGCGAGCTCGGCGCCGTCGACGACCTCGGTGTCGCCCTCACCGTCGAGCGGCCGCAGGCGGTGCGCCGCCGACTCGACCACGAGCACTCCCGCGTCGGTGACCAGCAGATCGGACGGCTCGGCGAGGTCGCGCAGCAGCGTGGAGACCTCGCCGGTGGCCGGGTCGAACCGCCGTACGGCACCGTTGTAGGTGTCGGCCACCCCGATCGCACCGTCGGGCAGCACCGTGACCCCCAGCGGATGCTGCAACAACGCCGTGTCGGCCGCGCCGTCCCGGTGGCCGAAAGTGAACAGGTCCAGCCCCACGGCGGTGTGCACGACGTATCCGCCGCCGTCCGTGTCGTCACCGGCGGGCTCCAGGTACCGCAGGGCCGAGGTCTCGGCGTCCACGAACCACAGTCGCTCGCCCGCCACGGCGAGCCCGGAGGTCTGCGCGAAGAACGCCTCGGCGGCGTCCCCGTCCCGCAGCCCCTCCACGGTGGTGCCCGCGAAGCGCGAGATCGTGCCCTTCACGGGGTCGAACAGGCTCAGCGTGTGGTTGCCCGCCATCGCGACCACCACTCCGCCCGCGGCATCCCACCACCGGGCGTCCCAGGGGCTCGTCAGGTCGACCTCGGTGGCCGGGCCCGAGTCGTCGCCGTCGCGCCACTGCGCGCCCGTGCCGGCCACGGTCCGCACGGAACCCGTCCGCAGGTCGACGCCCCGCAGCAGGTGGTTGGCCGTGTCGGCGACGATCAGGTGGTAGCCGACCTGGTCGGCCACGTGCGTGGGCAGCAGCGTGAGGCCCGACGGTTCGGCGAAGCGGGCGACGTCGAAAGCGCCGTCCACGGCACCCCGGTGACCGTCCCCGAACCGGCGCAGCAACGTCTCGGCGTCGGAGGCGAACTCGGCGATCGAGTGGTTCGCCGTGTCCGCGACGAGCACGCGGCCCTCGGCGGTGACGACGGCCTTCGACGGGAAGCGGAGTCCGTCGATCCGTGCGGCGCCGTCCTCCTCCCGCCGGGCGCGCGCGACCTCGCTCCAGTCGAGCTCACCCCTGACCAGCGTGCCCTTGCGCTCGTGCACCTCCACCAGCTCGCCGATCACCCGGCGCAGAGCGTCACCGTGGCCCTCACCGGCCGCGACGTGCACGACATAGCCCTCGGGGTCCACGACGACGAGCGTCGGCCACGCCTTGACGGCGTACTGCTGCCAGAGACTCATGTCCGGGTCGCTCACCACCGGATGCTCCACGCCGAGGCGCGCGACCGCGGCGCCCACCGAGTCCCGACCGCCCTCGTGGGCGAACTTCGGGGAGTGCACACCGATGGTGACGAGCACGTCGGCGAACTCCTCCTCCAGCGGACGGAGCTCGTCGAGCACGTGCAGGCAGTTGATGCACCCGGAGGTCCAGAAGTCCAACAACACGATGCGTCCGCGCAGTCCGCGCAGCGTCAACGGCTCCCCACCGGTGTTCCACCAGGCGTCGCCGTTCAGTTCGGGCGCGCGGACGCGGGACTTCGACTGCTCAACACTCACACCCGCAGTGAACAGCACCCCTCCGACGCCTGTTCCGGCGACCCGCTCACGGCGCCCGGGTCGGGCCTCCCGCGGGTTCGGTCAGCGTCACCGTCGGAGGCTGCGACGGCGCGCGCGAGTCCGACGGAGCGGCCTGCTTGCCCGAGCAGGCGACAAGGCCCGCGACGAGCACGAGAACGGCGACGAACGGCGGCACGAATCGCATGGTCGGAGTGCTTCACTGAGGCGAGGGGAGGGACACTGGCGTCATCGTCGTCGCCGCTCACGACGTTACGAACCCGCGCCGGCTCCGTGTCGCTCGTCGCGCTCCCGTGCCAGCTTCCGGCGGTTGCCCGGTCAGTTGGCGCTGTTGCGACGCAGCGTCCTCGTCACGCCCGCGGCCACCGTCGTGACCAGCACCCAGCCCATCGCGATGAACCCGGTCGCCACCCACTTGTCCACACCCGCCATGTGCCACCGGCCCTTGTTGCCGAAATCGGCGATCGGCACCAGCAGGTCGACGGTGTAGAGCACGGGATTCCACTCCAGACCCGTGTCGTCCATGTTGACGGCGCACCGCTCGCCGTGGACGACGAACCGCTCGGCGTCGTCGGCGCAGTCGTCGCTACCGAGCCCGAACCAGAGACTGCCGAGCACGAGCAACGCGAGCAACCACGCCAGCGCACGCACGGGCCGGTAGCCGTAGCCGACCATCCACCGCTGCAACCAGCTCCAGAGCCGCACCCCGCCGCCGAAGAACCAGCGGTACCCGGAGCCGAGCGCCTCGTAGCGGTACTGCTGCTTGCGCATGAGCACCGTGTCGGCATGCTCCTCGTTGCCGCTCGCCCGCAACATCGCGGCGAACTGGTCGTAGGGGCCGGGACGGTACCCGCGCATCGCGTGCCGCAGCCAGCTCAGGCGCAACTCGATCTGCTGGTCGTCCTTCAAAGGCACGGGACTGTCGAGAGCCTCGTAGCGGAAGTCCTCCAGCTCCACACCACCCGTGGCGTACCAGAGCTGCTCGTTGTCGTGCAGGGTTCCGCACTGCGCGCCACGCAACGACACCCGGCCGTCGGGCACCTCGGTGGGCGTGAGCTCGAACTCCTCGGCCACGGTGTCGCCGGCGTCGAGGGCGAGCCCGTTCTTACCCGCCGAGAGGCTTGAACCCGCCAGGCACAACTTGCGTTTGATCACGGCACCGTCGAGGGTCACGCCGCCCTCGGCGGAGAACGAGTCCCCACCCTCGCTGTGCAGGAGGACGCTGCGCGCCACCTGCACCGACCGCAGGTCCACGGCCCAGTCCGCGGAGTCCTCCGGCTCCGGATCGGACACCGTGGTGTTCTGCATGTCGATGCTGCCGCCCACCGTCATGCCCTGCAGCCGGATCGTGCCCCGCATCCGGCAGGCACTGAGCATGAGGTTGCCGGACACGTGACTGCGGCGTGCCGAGAAGACGTCGCGCGACGGGTGCGACAGGCGTGCGTCCCGCACGAACACGTTGCCGCGCACCGTCACGTCGGCCAGGCGGAACTGCCCCTGCGTCCGCAGTTTGCTGCCCTCGAGGTCGCCGTTGATCTCGCTGCCGTCGAGGTGGATCGCGCGGTCCATGTACGGCGGGTTGAGGTTGCGCGGCACGGTGACCTTGGCCCCGGCCAGCCGCAACGACCCGCCGACATGCGTGTTCACCATGCGCAGCGTGCCCGTCGCGCGGAGCCCGTCGCCCATCTCGACGTTGCCCTCGACGTGCATGCGATCGGCGATGAAGGCGGGGTGCGGATCGACGTACCAGTCACCCGTCTTCCACGCGTCGACGGCGATCTCCCCCGACGGGTCGACCGCCAACTGCGCGCCCCGGAACACGAGGTCGCCGGCCACCCGCATGCTGGGCATGTAGACCATGCCCTCCGTCGAAAAGGGCCGAGGCGCACCCGGTCGGTAGTTGTCCACCTCGCACAGCAGGCTCCCCGACACGGCGATGCCGTTGCCGTTCAGCGCGAACCCCTTCGGGTTGGTCAACCGAGCACCCGAGAAGTTGACGTTGCCCCCGGCCTTCAGCCCGGGGATGCGGACCTCGCCCTCGGCGGTGAGCCGATAGGCGAGGAAGGCACCGGTGACGTCGAGCCGGTCGGCCTGCAGCGCCTTGCCGCTCGGATGGTTGATCCGCGTGCCGGTGAGGATCACCGTGCCCTTCACGACGGCGTCGGTGAGGTTCACCGCCGCGTTCGGCACCCCACGATCGGTCTGCGACGTGAGCACGTCCGTGCCCTGGTCCGGCCTGCTGGTGTCCACCTCGACCCGGCACCGGATGAGCCGGACGTCGTTGAGGCTGCGGAAGTTACGGGCCTTCAGCCCGGGCAGCCAGCACCGGCGGAACGACAGTCCCAGCAGGTTCGCCTCCCGCACGTCGGGCGGGAACTCGAACCGGCAGTTCTCGAACCGGAACAACACCATCAGGTCCGCCGCGCGCAGGTCCAGCCTGCCGCGCACGAAACGGTTCTCCAGCGACAGGATCGGCGCGTTCGACGCCTGTCGACGCCACCGCAGCAGACCCCGCCCGTCCGGCTCCAGCAACGGCCTCAGCAGATCCTCGGCGTCCACCGTCGCCGCTTCCGGCGGGTCGGGGTTGAACGGGTCGAAGTCGACCGGCGCCTGGTTGTCCGCGTCCGCGCCGTCCGGACCGCCACCCGGGATGCGTCGCCACTTCGTCGGCACGCTTCCTCCCTCGTTCCCGCACCCAGGACGGCAGGATCTCCACCGCCGTCACTGAGACGGTCGCGGGGAGCGACCAGTTCCGTGCGCAGAGTGCGCGACACCTCACGGACGAGGGACTAGTCCTCGGAGTGCACCGGGTTCAACACGCGGGAGAGGAACGTCTGCGTGCGTTCCTGCTGCGGGTTGCCGATCACCTGCTGCGGCGGCCCCTGCTCGACCACCACACCGCCGTCCATGAACAGCACGGTGTCGGCGACCTCGCGGGCGAACTGCATCTCGTGGGTGACGACCAGCATCGTCATGCCCTCGTCGGCGAGCTGGCGCATCACCTTGAGGACGTCGCCCACGAGCTCGGGGTCGAGTGCCGACGTCGGCTCGTCGAAGAGCATCACCGACGGCTCCATCGACAACGCCCGGGCGATGGCGACCCGCTGCTGCTGCCCGCCGGAGAGCTGCGCGGGCATCGACCCGGCCTTCTCCGCGAGCCCCACCTTGGCGAGGTTGTCCCTCGCGATGCGCTCGGCCTCCGCCTTGTCGCGCTTGAGCACCTTGCGCTGCGCCACGGTGAGGTTGTCCAGCACGGACAGGTGCCCGAACAGGTTGAAGCCCTGGAAGACCATGCCGATGCTGCGGCGGGCCCGGTCCAGGTCGCAGTCGGGGTCGGTCAGCTCGAACCCGTTCACCGTGACCGTGCCCGAGTTCGGCTCCTCCAGCAGGTTCACACAACGCAGCAGCGTCGACTTCCCCGAACCGGAAGGCCCGATGATGCACACGACCTCGCCCCGGCGCACCGACAGGTCGATGCCCTTCAACACCTGCAACCGGCCGAACGCCTTGTGCAGGTCCGAGACCTCGACGATCAGGTCACTCATCAGGCCGTCACCTCCAGCCCTCGCTCTTCCTTGCGGCCGCTGCGGCGCTCCAGGTAGCGCGACAGGTACCCCAGCGGCACCGTGATGATCAGGTAGCACAGGCCCGCGAGCAGGATCGGGGTCAGCGACCCGGTCGCGTTCAACCCCTCCCTGCCGAACTTCGCGAGTTCGTACTCGTCGCGAGCGAGGCCCAGCAGGTAGATGAGCGACGAGTCCTTCGTCAGCAGGATCAGCTCGTTGGTCAACGGCGGCAGGATGATCCGGAACGCCTGCGGGATCACCACCGTGATCGTGGTCCTGGTCTGCGACATGCCCAGTGAGCGCGCGGCCTCCACCTGGCCGTGCGGCACGGCCTGGATACCGGCGCGCAGCGTCTCGGCGATGTAAGCCGAGCCGACCAGCCCCAGCGCGATCGCGGCCGTCGAGTACATGTCGAACCGGATGTTGAACGCGAGCGGCACCCCGTAGCCCAGCGCGATGAACACCAGCAGCGCCGGGATGCCGCGGAAGAACTCGATGTACAGCGTCGCGAGCCAGCGGTACGGGCCCACCGACGACAGCTTCATGAGCGCCAGCACCATGCCGATGCCGAGCCCCAGCCCGAAGCCCAACGCCGTGTACACGATGGTGTTGACCAGGGCCTCGGTGAGGATCGCGGGGAACTGGCTCGACGCCGCCTCGACGTTGAAGAACGCGTTCTTGATCGTGCCCCAGTCCGCGAGCACCCCGATCAGCACGACGGCCAGGGCCAGCACCGCGTACTGGATCGCACGAACCATCCGGGCGCGTTGGCGCCGCGACATCGCCATGACGACAAACTCCTCGCTGGGCGTGGGTGAGGGCCCGAACGGTAATCGATCCGTATCGGGCCCTCACCACTGCCTTCGGTCTTTCGAAGCGGGCCGGTTACTTGGTTTCCGGCTTCTTACCGAACCACTTCTCGTAGATCTCGTCGTAGCGGCCGTCCTGCTTCGCGGCGTCGAGCACCTCGTTCACCTTGGCGAGCAGCGCACCGTTGCCCTTGCGGACGGCGATGCCGTACTCCTCGCCGGTCTCGAACTCGGTGGTGACCTCGACGTCCGGGTTGCTCTTGACGAAGTCGTAGAGCACGGAGTTGTCGTTGATGCCCGCGTCGATCTGGCCGGTCTTCACCGCCGTCTCCAGCAGCGCGAGGTCCTCGAACTGGCGGGTGGTGTAGCCGAACTCCTCCTTGTGCTCCTCGGCGTACTGCTCACCGGTCGTGCCGAGCTGCACACCGAGGACCTTGCCCTTGAGGTCGGCGAGGTCGGTGATGTCGGAGCCCTTCTTCACCAACAGCGCCTGGTTGGCGTCGTAGTAGCCCTCCGAGAAGTCCATGACCTTCGCGCGGACGTCGTTGATGGTCATGGCCGCCGCGGCGAGGTCGCACTGGCCGGTGTCGAGAGCGGCCCCGGACTCGATGCTCTCGAACGACACGTCCGAGATCTCCTGCTTGACCCCGAGGTCCTCGGCCACGAGGTCGACCAGGTCGACGTCGAAGCCGACGGTCTTGCCGTCCTCGGTGTACTGGAACGGCTTGTAGGGCAGGTGCGTGCACGTCGTCAACGCGCCCTCTCGCATCAGGGTGATCTCGCCACCGGCCTCGGTGTCGCCGCCGGTGTTGACCTCCTCCGCGCAGCTCGCCGCGGTGACGGCGAGGGCAAGGGCGGGCAACAAAGTCAACGCCCTGGTGAGTCGACGCGCCACGATGTCACTCCTCGTATATCCATACCGGCCAGTTCATGCATCCTGCCACCTGGATGCGCTAATGCGCAGCATCGCCTTCGTTACAGACCTGTTGCAACGCGAGTCAGCTCGTGGCGTGAGCGTCCAACACGGTGGCCACCGTCTCGGTGACCCGCTGCGCGTGGTCGAGGTGCAACCACTCGTCGGGCACGTGGGCGTTCGAGTCCGGCCCGAGCGCACCCGTGACCACGAACTGCGCCTCCGGGTACTTCTCGCCGAGCAGTCCCATGAACGGGATCGACCCGCCGAGGCCGACGTTGCCCCATGGCTTGCCGAAGATCCGGTCGCTGGCGTGCTCCAGGGCCTTCGTCAGCCACGGAGCCGGTTCGGGCGCGTTCCAGCCGTCGGCGGCCTCGACGCCGGAGAGCTCCACGGTCGCGTCGTACGGGACGTCGGTGGTGAGCGCCTTGGTGATCGCGTCGAGCGCGGCCTGCGAGTCCGCGGTCGGGGGAAGCCGGAAGCTGAGCGCCAGCGTGGTGCTCGTCCGCAGCACGTTGCCCGCCTCGGCGGGATCGGGCATCCCGGACGCCCCGATGATCGACAGGCTCGGCCGCCAGGTGTTGTTGAGCAGCAACTCCACCTCGTCGTCCACCACCGGCTTGGTGGAGGCGTGCCACGGCGTCGTGCCGAGGATCGAGCCGGGAACGGCCTCGATGGTCTCCCTGGCCTCGGCGACGCGGTTGGCCGGGATCTCGACGTTGCACTCGGCGAGCCTGATCTCGCCGGTCTCGGAGTTCTCCAGCCGGTCGAGCAACGTGCGGAGCACCCGGAACGAGCTGGGCACGATCCCGCTGGCCATGCCCGAGTGCTGGGCGGTGTCGAGCACCCGCACCGTCACATGGACCTGCGCCAGCCCGCGCAGGCTCGTGGTCAACCACAGCCGCTCGTAGTCGTTGCCGCCCGAGTCGAGGCACACCACGAGCGACACCTCGCCGAGCCGGTCGGAGAGGTGGTCGAGGTAGGCGGGCAGGTCGGGGCTGCCCGACTCCTCACCGGTCTCCAGCAGCACCACGATGCGCGCGTGGGAGCCGCCCGCCTCGCGCACCGCCGCGAGAGCGGTCGCCGCCGCGTAGCCCGCGTAGCCGTCGTCGGCGGAGCCCCGCCCGTAGAGCCGACCGTCCCGCACCACCGGAGTCCACGGGCCCAGCCCCTCGGACCAGCCGCCCAGCGGGGGCTGCTTGTCGAGGTGCCCGTACATCAGGACGGTGCCCTTGTCCTGCGCGCCCTCGGTGGCGGGGACGTCGAGGAGGAGCACCGGGCTGCGGCCGGGCAGGCGCACGACGTCGACGGTCGCGCCGGGGAGGTCGCGCTCGACGAACCACGCCCGGACGTGCTCCACGGCCGCGTCGAGGTGTCCGGTCTCGGCCCAGTCCGGGTCGAACGCGGGCGACAGCGCCGGAATCGAGACGAGCGTCGACAAGCTGGGCAGGACGTCGTCGGCCCACATCCGACGCACTGAGTTCTTCACGCTTTCCAGTTCCACGGAGCCCATCGTGCCACCTGCCCCCGACAGTGTCGTTGGTCACATTTCCGTGGTCTGGGTGGCGAGGCGGGCGACGGCGAGAGCCGCGTCCGCACCCTCTCGTGCACCACCACGGCGAGCGGGATGCCACTGGTCCCGTCGTTGCTCGCGAATGCGACTTTCGGCTGTTGCAACGTCGGTCTTCCGAGCATTTCCGCAGTTCAGAACGCTGACACCCACAACGAATCGGCTTCGGGGGCTCTCCACAACGGCCGTTTCCGTGCCAGGATGAGCGCGTGAACCGTCACCGCCGACGGTCATCCAGCGCTGCGGACCCAGTTGCGCACCCCGGTGGCCGGCGGCGCGTCGCACGCCGCCACAAGCGGTCGTGCGGCACGACACCAAGGAGATGCGATGTCGTCCCCAGAACAGTGGACGCGCCCGCAATCTGGCGCCGGATCGGCCGCGACAGCGGCGCAGCCGTCCCCGGAGCAGGTGATAGCGGGCTTGCGTGCGACCACCGAAGGCGGAGCTGAGTTGACTCAGCTCCTCAACCCCGAAGGCGAGCGCCTGCCGTCGGCGCAGTTCGACCCGTACGTCGCCGACATCGATGACGAGGCCTTGCGCGGGCTGTACCGCGACATGGTGCTCGTTCGGCGGGCCGACCGCGAGTCCAACGCCATGCAGCGGCAAGGCCAGCTGGGCATCTGGGTGCCGCTGCTCGGCCAGGAGGCCGCCCAGGTCGGGTCCGGCCGGGCGCTGAAGCCGCAGGACATGGCGTTTCCCAGCTACCGCGAGCACGGCGTCGCCTACACCCGCGGTGTGGACTTCAAGGACCTGCTGGGCATCTTCCGCTGCACCGACCACAGCAGCTGGGACTTCCAGCGGCACCGGTTCCACCCGTACACCATCGTGATCGGCAACCAGGTACTGAACGCCGCCGGCTACGCGATGGGGCAGAAGTTCGAGGGCAAGGTCGGCGACGATCCCGACGCCGAGGCCACGATCTGCTACTTCGGTGACGGCGCCACCAGCCAGGGCGACGTCCACGAGGGTTTCGTGTGGGCCGCCGTGTACGACGCGCCGCTGGTGTTCTTCTGCCAGAACAACCAGTGGGCCATCTCCGAACCCACCGAACGCCAGTCGCGGTTGCCGCTCTACCAGCGGGCCCGCGGTTACGGCTTCCCCGGCATCCGCGTCGACGGCAACGACGTGCTCGGCTGCCTGGCGGTGACCCGCTGGGCGCTGGACGAGTGCCGCAGGGGCAACGGCCCGGTACTGATCGAGGCCTTCACCTACCGCATGGACGCCCACACCACCACCGACGACCCGACGCGCTACCGCCTGTCGGACGAGGTGGAGACGTGGAAGCTCAAGGACCCGATCGAGCGCGTCCGCGTGTACCTGTCGCGCACGGGCGGCGCCGACGCGGCGTTCTTCGACGAGGTCGAGGCCGAGGCCGACCGCTTCGCCGCCGAGCTGCGCGACTACTGCTTCAACATGCCCGACCCGCCACCCGAGCGGATCTTCTCCGCCGTCTACGCGGAGCCGTCGCCGCAGCTGGAGGCCCAGCGCGAGGAGTACCTGTCCTACCTTGCCGGCTTCGCCGACGGAGGTGATCGTTGATGGCCGCGCCCACTCAGCCCGTGAACTCCGCCGAGGCCACCACGGACGGGAGAAACCCCGCCGTGCAGAAGCTCACCATCGGCAAGGCTCTGAACGCCGGCCTGCGCGCCGCGATGGAAGCCGACGACAAGGTCGTCGTGATGGGCGAGGACGTCGGCAAGCTCGGCGGCGTCTTCCGCATCACCGACGGCCTTCAGAAGGACTTCGGCGAGCACCGCGTGCTGGACACGCCGCTGGCCGAGTCCGGCATCATCGGCACCGCCGTGGGCCTCGCCGTACGGGGCTTCCGGCCCGTGTGCGAGATCCAGTTCGAGGGCTTCATCTTCCCCGGCTTCGACCAGATTTCGAGCCAGCTCGCCAAGCTGCACTACCGCACCCAGGGCGCCATCAAGATGCCCGTCGTGATCCGGGTGCCGTTCGGCGGCGGTATCGGTGCGGTGGAACACCACTCGGAGTCGCCGGAGTCGCTGTTCTCGCACATCCCGGGCCTGAAGGTCGTGTCGTGCTCCAACGCGGTGGACGCCTACTGGATGATCCAGCAGGCCATCCAGTGCGACGACCCGGTGTTGCTGTTCGAGCCGAAGAAGCTCTACCACTCCGGTGCGCTCAAGGAACCGGTCGACCCGACGGCCACACCCGACCCGCTGTTCGCCTCCCGCACCCTGCGACAGGGCACGGCGGCCACCCTGGTGGCCTACGGCCCGTCCGTGCAGGTATGCCTCGCGGCGGCCGACGCGGCGGCCGAGGAGGGCACGTCGCTGGAGGTCATCGACCTGCGGGCCCTGTCGCCGCTCGACCTGGAGCCGGTGTTCGAGTCGGTGCGCCGCACCGGGCGACTGATCGCCGTGAGCGAGGCGTCGAGCGAGTCGTCGCTGACCTCCGAGATCGCCGCCCGCGTGCAGCAGGAGTGCTTCTACTCGCTGGAGGCACCGGTGCTGCGGGTGACCGGCTTCGACACGCCGTACCCGCCGGCGAAGCTGGAGGAGCACTTCCTGCCCGACCTGGACCGGGTGCTCCACACCGTCGACCGCGCACTGGCCTGGTGAGGGGGAGCGCATGCCCGAGTACAAGCAGTTTCCCCTCGCCGACACCGCGGAGGGCCTGACCGAGGCCGAGATCCTCGACTGGAAGGTCAAGCCCGGTGACGAGGTGACCGTCAACCAGATCGTCGTGGAGATCGAGACGGCGAAGGCGGCCGTCGAGCTGCCGATCCCGTGGGCCGGTGTGGTGACCGAGCTCCTGGTCGAGCCGGGCCAGACCGTCGAGGTGGGCACGCCCATCCTCACGGTCGACGTCGACCCGCACGGCACGGCGAGCGGATCCGCTCCGGCGGCCACGGCGGCCGGTGAGGCGAACGGTGACGAGGAGGAGATGAAGCCCCTCGTCGGCTACGGCTCCAAGGCGTCGTCGGCCAAGCGCCGGCCCCGCAAGAAGGCGGGCGGGGCACCGAGCACGCCCGCCGCGCCTCCGGTCGCCGCCGTCGCCACACCGGTGCAGGCCGTGGAGGTCGTGAAGCCTCGTCAACCCGCCGACGACAAGGTCGCCGACACGACACCCGCCGCGTACGTGCCGTTGGCGAAACCGCCGGTGCGCAAGCTCGCGAAGGAGCTCGGCGTCGACCTGCGCACGGTGACCGGATCCGCCGACGGCGGGGTCATCACGCGCGAGGACGTGTACCGGGCGGCGGAAGGCGCCACCAACGGTGCCGCCGTGTCCTCCGGCCCGGCGGCGGCGACCGCCGCGCAGGCCGGGTCGTACGACCCCGCCACGCGCGAACGGCGGGTCCCGATCCGCGGGGTCCGCAAGGCCACCGCCCAGGCCATGGTGAACAGCGCCTACACCGCGCCGCACGTCACGGAGTTCCTCACCGTCGACGTGACCCCGATGATGGAGCTGCGCGACAAGCTCCGGCGTACGCCGGAGTTCGCCGACGTCAAGCTGACTCCGTTGGCGTTCGCGGCCAAGGCCGTGTGTCTGGCCGCGACACGCACCCCGGACGTCAACGCGGTGTGGGACGACGCCGCGGGCGAGATCGTCTACAAGGACTACGTCCACCTCGGGATCGCGGCGGCCACGCCGCGCGGTCTCGTGGTGCCGAAGGTCCGGGACGCCGACGCCCTGTCCCTGGCGGAGCTGGCCGCGGCCATCGGTGAGCTCACCGCCACCGCGCGGGACGGCAAGACGACGCCGGAGGCCATGCTGAACGGCACGTTCACCATCACCAACGTCGGCGTGTTCGGCGTCGACACCGGCACCCCGATCATCAACCCCGGAGAGTCGGCCATCCTGGCGCTCGGGGCGATCCGGGACATGCCGTGGGTCGTGGACGGCGAACTCGCCGTGCGCAAGGTGATGCAGCTGTCGCTCAGCTTCGACCACCGAGTCGTCGACGGGCAGCAGGGCTCGCAGTTCCTCGCCGACGTCGGCGCGCTGCTGGCCGACCCGGCGATGGCGATCACGTACTGACCCGACCGACGCTGTTCACTTCGGCCCGTCGAGGTGTCCCCTCGGCGGGCCGAAACCTGTTCTCAGTCCAGCAGGGCGTTCGCGTGCAGGTGGTCGAGCACGACCCGGCTCGCGAGCGACAGCAGTGACGAGTCGGCGTGGCGGAGCCACCGCACCTCCTCGATCTCGTGGTCGGGCGTGATCGTGCCTTCGTGGTCGGCGGTGTAGCAGGTCATGCGCACCCGCACGCCGTTGCCGCTGTCGGCGGGGCCGTCGAAGACCCCCACGAGCGACTCGGTGCCCCGCACGACGGTGACCGAGAGTTCCTCGGCGATCTCGCGGACGAGCGTGTCGACGTCGGCCTCCCCGGGCTCCCGTTTCCCCCCGGGTAGGTAGAAGACGTCCTTGCCCCGCGATCGGGCGACGAGCACACGGCCGTCCTCGATCCTGATCCACGCCACCTTGTCGATCACCCTGTCGACCGTGTCGCCGGCCATGGCCTCGCTGCTGTGCACCGCAGCAGGCTAAAGCCGTAACCTGGGAGCAAATCGCCCGCCCCACGCGTTGGAACCCATATGGCCGCCATCTTTCTGCTCTGGGTGATCGCCGAGATCGCCGCGATCTGGGCCGTCGCGTCGCTCGTCGGCTTCCTCGCCACACTCGGCCTCCTCCTCGCGGGCGCGCTGCTCGGTTCGTGGCTCGCGCGGCGGGAGGGCGGCAAGGCCGCTCGCGCGGTGATGGACACGGCGAGAGCGGGACGGTCACCGCACCAGGAGGTCACCGACAGCATGCTCGTCGGCCTCGGCGGCTTGTTGATCTTCGTGCCCGGCTTCGTCAGCGACGTCGCGGGATTGCTGTTGCTGCTCAAGCCCACCCGCAGCGTCGTGCGTCGCGCGTGGATGAAGCGGCTGCAGCGGCGCGGCCCCGCCATGCGCCCCGGGTTCGGCGGTCCTCGCGCGTCGAGTCGCGTGATCGTGGTCGACAGCGAGGTCGTGGACGAACCCGGCGGGCCCCGGGACGAGCGGCGCGACCCTCCACAGCGGCCGGTCATCGAGTCGGAGTGAGCGACCGGACACCCGGTGTCAACCACCGGAATCTCCTGCTCAGGTAGCGTTTGGCCGGACGACGGGAGGTACTGGTGGCGCAGGACGTACAGCGCTCGCCCGAACGGGCCAAGCGACTACCCCGACCGGTGCGTGAGAAGCAGATTCTCGACGCCGCGGTCGAGGTGTTCTCGCGGCACGGTTACCACCTCGCCTCGATGGACGAGATCTCGGACGTCGCGGGCGTCTCCAAGCCGATGATCTACAGCTATCTCGGCGCGAAGGAGGAGCTGTTCGGCCACTGCGTGCGCCGGGAGTCGCAGCGGCTGCTCGAAGCCGTCCGCGACGGGGTACGCGCCGACGTTCCGCCCGACATGCAGCTGTGGCACGGCCTGCGTTCGTTCTACGGCTTCGTGGCCGCCTACCGCGAGTCGTGGATCGTGCTGCACCGGCACGCCCTCACCGCGGGCGGCCCGTTCGCCGAGGAGATCACCGCGTTGCGCGCGCGGGCCGTCGCGCTGGTGCGTGACCTCGTGGTCTCGGCGGGAACGGAACGTGGCCTCGCCTCTCAGGCCGAGTTCTCCGGAGAGGGCATGGCCGCCGCCCTCGTCGGAGCGGCCGAGTCGCTCGCGGACTGGTGGCTCGACCATCCCGACGTGGCCGACGGTGTGCTCGCGTCCTGGCTCATGAACCTCACGTGGCTGGGCTTCAACGACCTCGTCGAAGGCCGCGTCTGGCGCCCCACCGAACCGGCGGAGTGACCCCGCCTGCGCGGAGTCGCGCTCAGCCTGCGGTGATCGTGCCCTTCAGGTGCGGCTTCGGCTTGCGCGCGTTCCACAGCTCGAACGCCCACCCGGCGTTCCCGGCGTCGTCCGTGCGCCAGGTCGTGAAGGCCGCCTTCGCGGGCAGCAGCACGGGCAGCTGGAACCGCACGTCGATCGTGTAGGCCTCGGGCAGCCGACCCTCGAACGCCGCGAGGCAGCGGGCCTTCGACCACATGCCGTGCGCGATGGCCGACCTGAACCCGAACGCGCGGGCCGTCAACGGGTGCAGGTGGATCGGGTTGCGATCGCCCGACACCTCCGCGTACCGGCGGCCGATGTCGCCCGGCACCGTCCACACCGCACTGGGCGCGGGCGGCGCCAGCTCGGTCCTCTTCGGCGACGACCCCTTCGCCGCACCGCTCCGGCGAAGGTAGGTGCTCACGTCCGTCCACACGGGCTCGCCCGTCGCGGCGAGCTCCGGCAGCAGTTCGCTCACGACGTCGAACTGCGTGCCCTTGTCGTGCGGTCGCAGGTTCTCGGCCCGCACCCGCAGCGTGAACTTCTCGTCGAGGCGCACGGGCCGGTGCTGGGTGATGCGGTTGGCGACGTGCACCAGGCCCAGCAGCGGGAACGGGAAGTCCGGCTCGGTCATCAACGCCATCTGCAGCGGGAAGGCGAGCACGTGCGGGTACGTGGCGGGCAGGTCGTCGGTCAGGCGGAACCCGCACACCCGGTTGTAGGCGGCGAGGTGGGCCGGGTCGACCGTGACTCCGCCGCGCACGTACTCGGTGTCGGGCAGCGTGGCCTCCCCCGACGGTTTGCGCAGCCCGCCCAGAGCCGCCTTCGGGTACAGCGTCGCGAGGCTCGGCGAGCCGGTGAGTTCCTTCACGGTCATGGTCAGGCTCCCAGGAAGCCCTGGCCGCACACCCGCACGACGTTGCCGTTGACGGCGGACGACGCGGGGTTGGCATACCAGGCGATGGTCTCGGCGACGTCGACGGGCAGACCGCCCTGCGCGAGGCTGGAAAGCCGCCTGCCGAACTCGCGGATCATGAGCGGCACCTGCGCGGTCATCTGGGTCTCGATGAAGCCCGGCGCCACGGCGTTGATCGTGCACCCGCGCTCAGCCAGCTTCTCCGCGGCGTCGTCCACCATGCCGATGACCCCGGCCTTGCTGGCGGCGTAGTTCGCCTGCCCGACGTTGCCCGCGATGCCGGCGATGGAGGACACGCCGACGATCCGGCCGTTGCCGTGGAGGACGCCCTCGCCGAGGAGGGTGTCGTTGACGGCGAGCTGCGCGGCGAGGTTGACCGTGAGCACCGAGTCCCACGCGGCGGCCGACATCTTCCCGAGCGTCTTGTCGCGGGTGATGCCCGCGTTGTGGACGACGACGTCGACGCCGCCGTGGCGCTGGGTGAGGTGGTCGGCGAGTTTCCGGGGCGCGTCGTCGGCAGTGATGTCGAGCTGCAGCGCCGTGCCGCCCACGCGGTTGGCCACGGCCGACAGGTCGCCGCCCTGGGCCGGGATGTCGAGCGCCACCACGTGGGCGCCGTCGCGGGCGAGTACCTCGGCGATGGCGGCACCGATGCCGCGGGACGCGCCGGTGACCAGAGCGGTCTTGCCCGCGAGCGGCGTCGCCCAGTCGGCGGGCGCCTGGGCGGTCTTGGTGCCCGCCGTGCCGATCCGGATCACCTGGCCGGCCACGAAGGCCGACTTCGCCGACAGCAGGAAGCGCATCGTCGACTCCGACGCCTCCTCGGCTCCCTCGGCGACGTAGACGAGCTGCGCCGTGGCGCCGCGCTTGAGTTCCTTGCCGACCGTGCGCGTGAAGCCTTCGAGCGCCCGCTGGGCGATGCGCTCGCGACCGTCGACGAGTTCGGGCGGGGTGCCGAGCACCACCACCCGCCCGGAGGGGCCGATGTCCCGGATCACCGGGTGGAAGAACGAGTACAGCTCGCGCAGGTGCGTCGGGTCGGTGATCCCGGTGGCGTCGAACACGAGCGCGCCGTACCGCACCCCCTCGCCGGGTTCCCGCACGATCTCGATGCCGGCCCTGCCGAGCTGCCCGGTGAGCGTCTTCTCC
The DNA here is from genome assembly GCF_000231055.2 of Saccharomonospora azurea NA-128. GTDB lineage: Bacteria > Actinomycetota > Actinomycetes > Mycobacteriales > Pseudonocardiaceae > Saccharomonospora > Saccharomonospora azurea. The sequence goes on from NZ_CM001466.1 coordinate 2,879,315, forward strand.
AGCCTGCTGTCCGGCGCGGCACCCAGAAGTGCGGGACCATCGAGTGGTGGCTGGCCGGGGCGGTAGCGCCGCAGCACGGGCGGCTTGGGCAGCCCCAGCTTCGACGTCACGAGCTTGCCGAGGGGTGTCGTGGTGAACTGCTGGTACTTGTCAGCCATCGGTTGCCTCCCGTGCCCAGTGTGCAGCGCCAGCCTAACCTACCGGCGAGTAGGTTACACTGTGGATGGGTCCCGAGAACGCTGACCAGGGAAGGCGAGAGCCATGAGCCAAGCGCAGAAGTCCGGCGGTGGCCGGTCGCGGTCGAGCCGGAACAAGGCAGCCGGGTCGTCGGCGGCGGCGTCCAAGTCGTCGGCCGGACCGCAGTCGATCCGCAGGGTCGCGATCGTCGGCGCCAACCGCATCCCGTTCGCCCGCTCGAACGGCCCCTACTCCGACGCGTCCAACCAGGACATGCTCACCGCCGCCCTCGACGGCCTGGTCAGCCGGTTCTCCCTGCAGAACGAGCAGATCGGCGAGTTCACCGCCGGTGCGGTGCTGAAGCACTCCCGAGACTTCAACCTCGCCCGCGAGGTCGTGCTGGGCAGCGCGCTGTCTCCCACCACCCCGGCCTCGGACGTGCAGATGGCGTGCGGCACCGGCCTGCAGGCCATCGTCAACGTCGCCAACAAGATCGCGCTGGGCCAGATCGACTCCGCCATCGCGGGAGGCGTGGACACCACGAGCGACGCGCCGCTGGCCGTGAACGACCGGCTGCGCCGACTGCTCGTGAAGCTCAACGCGGCGAAGTCCGCCGGTGAGCGGGTGAAGATCCTCTCCAAGATCCGCCCGGGCCACATCGTGCCGGAGATCCCGCGCAACGCCGAGCCGCGCACCGGACTCTCCATGGGCGAGCACGCGGCGTTGACCGCCAAGGCGTGGGACATCACGCGCGCCGAGCAGGACGAGCTCGCGGCGACCAGCCACCACCGTCTCGCCGCGGCGTACGAGCAGGGTTTCTTCGACGACCTCCTCACGCCGTACCTCGGCCTCACTCGTGACCAGAACCTGCGCCCCGACTCGTCGCCGGAGAAGCTCGCCAAGCTCAAGCCCGTCTTCGGCGGCGCCGACGGCACGATGACGGCGGGCAACTCGACGCCGCTGTCCGACGGCGCGTCCGTCGTCCTGCTCGCCACGGAGGAGTGGGCCAAGGAGCACAACCTGCCCGTGCTGGCGTACCTGACGCTCGCGCAGACCGCCGCCGTGGACTACGTGCACGGCGACGAGGGGCTGCTCATGGCACCCGCCTACGCGGTGCCGCGCCTGCTCGACAAGGCCGGTCTGACACTGGCCGACTTCGACTTCTACGAGATCCACGAGGCGTTCGCCTCCCAGGTGCTCGCCACGCTGAAGGCCTGGGAGGACCCGCAGTTCGCCAAGTCCCGGCTGGGCCGGGACGAGCCGCTGGGCAGCATCGACCGCGCGAAGCTCAACGTCAACGGGTCCTCACTCGCCGCGGGCCACCCGTTCGCGGCGACGGGCGGCCGCATCGTCGGCACCCTCGCCAAGCTCCTGGCGGAGAAGGGGTCGGGCCGCGGCCTGATCTCCATCTGCGCCGCGGGCGGTCAGGGCATCACCGCGATCCTGGAGCGGTAGCAACCCGCCGGGAACCGACCACCGCAGAGGGCCGTCCTCACCACCCGGTGGGGGCGGCCCTCTGCGCTGTCGTGGCGCCCGTTCGCGCTGATCACAGACCCGGCGTCGACCGGTGAGCGCTCTTACGCTGAACCTATGCCTCACACGGACGGCACCGTCGCTGTCCGCGCTCGCGGTGTGGTGAAGACCTACGGCTCCACCCGAGCGCTGGCCGGCGTCGACCTCGACATCCCCACCGGACAAGTCCTCGGACTGCTCGGGCCCAACGGGGCGGGCAAGACCACGATGGTGCGCATCCTCACCACGCTCCTCAGACCGGACGCGGGCGAGGCGATGGTGGCGGGCCACGACGTGCTCACCGAACCCGACGCCGTGCGGCAGAACATCGGCCTGTCCGGCCAGTACGCGGCCGTGGACGAGAACCTCACCGGCGCCGAGAACCTCTACCTGATCGGGAGGCTGTACGGGCTGTCGAAGCGACGCGCCAAGGAACGCGCCCGCGAACTGCTCGACCGCTTCGCCCTCACCGACGCCGCCGACCGGTCGGCCAAGGGCTACTCGGGCGGCATGCGCAGGAGGTTGGACCTCGCCGGCGCGCTCGTGGCCGAGCCGCGGGTCGTGGTGCTCGACGAACCGACCACCGGTCTCGACCCCCGAGGCAGGCTCGGGATGTGGGAGGTCATCGAGCAGCTCGTCGCCACCGGAGCGACGGTGCTCCTCACCACCCAGTACCTGGAGGAGGCCGACCGCCTCGCCGACACGATCGTCGTCATCGACCGGGGCCAGGTCATCGCGCGCGGCACCGCCGACGAACTCAAGGGCCGGATCGGCGGTGAACGGCTCGAACTCGTCGTGGGTGAGGACACCGACGTCGAACCGGTGGTCCGCGTGCTCAAGGAGGTCGGCACGAGCGAACCGGTGCTCGACGAGCACACCCGCAGCGTCTCGGTGTTCGTCGACACCGGCGCGAGTGCGCTTGTGGAGGCGCTGCGCAAGCTCGACTCCCGCGACGTCGCGCTCGCCGACGTCGCCCTGCACCGCCCCACCCTGGACGACGTCTTCCTGTCGCTGACCGGCCGCGCCACCGAGGAGGACCCGACACCATGAACGCCGCCAAGGTCATGTCCGACTCGGCCGTCATCACCTGGCGCAACGTGATGAACGTGCGCCGCAACCCCGACTGGCTGCTCGGCGCGACCGCGTTCCCGATCATGTTCGTGCTGCTGTTCGCGTACGTGTTCGGCAACGCCATCGGCGGCGCGGGCGGAGGCGGCGCGAGCTACCGCGAGTTCCTGATCGCCGGGATCTTCGCGCAGACCGTCGCGTTCAACTCGTCCTACACCGTCATCGGGTTCGCCAACGACCTGCAGAAGGGCATCATCGACCGGTTCCGTTCACTGCCCATGTCGCGGCTCGCGGTGCTCGTCGGCCGCACCACCGCCGACCAGGTGCTCAGCGTCGTGGTGCTGCTGGTCATGACGGTGTGCGGCCTCCTCATCGGCTGGCGCATCCACAGCGGGTTCGTCGACGCGCTGCTCGGCTACCTCATGATCCTGCTGTTCGCGTTCGCCCTGTCGTGGGTCGGCGCGTACATCGGCCTGGTCGCGCGCAGCGTCGAGGTCGCCAACAGCGCGGGCCTCATCTGGATGTTCCCGCTGACCTTCATCTCGTCGGCGTTCGTGCCGCAGGAGAGTCTGCCGGGTGTGCTGGGCAGCATCGCCGACTGGAACCCGTTCACCGCCGCGGTCAACGCCACCCGGCGCCTGTTCGGCAACGAGAGCCCGGCAGGCTGGCCGGAGCCCTCCGGCTGGCCCGCCGAGAACGCCGCTCTCTACGCGATCCTCAGTTGCGTCGTCATCATCGCGATCTTCGCGCCACTGGCGACGGCGCGCTACAGCCGCGTCTCCACCTGAGCCGGTCAGTGCGTCAGCGACGCCTTCCACGCCTGCTTGCCGTGCTTGTCGCGCCCCTTGCCCTTCGCGGTCTTCTTCACGGCCGCCGCCGACGTCGGCAGCGCCATCCCCTTCGCGGCCTTCTTCGCCGCCTTCGCCGCCTTGCCCTTGCCCTTCGCGGTGCCCGCGACCATGCCGGAGGCCTTACCGGCCTTCGCGCCCGCCACGGTGCCCACCTTCGCGGCCTTGGCGGCGGCCTTCTCGGTGGCCAGACTCGTCCTGGTGGCGGCCATCCCGGCCTTGCGCTGCATCGCACCGGCCGCGCCCTGCACCTGGTGGGTCGCCCCCTCGGCCGCGTGGCGGGCGCGCCACCCGAGTGACGGCTTGCCGCCCGTGTCGACGACCGCGAGCAGGAGACCACCGGCCAGACCGGCGTTCTTGAGAAACTCGATCAGCTGCTCCTGACGCTTCTCCGGGTCCTTCTCCTCCCAAAACGCGTGCGCGGCGAGCGTGGTCGGCACCAGGCTCGTCAGCAGCATGGCCGACGCGACCCGAGGAAGGACGCCGAGCGACAGCATGGCGCCCGCGGCGATCTTCACGGCGGCGTCCACCTGCACCATCGTCACCGGGTCGCCGGGTAGTGATCCGGCGGACTCGGCGGATTCCCCGGCCTTGCGCCTCACCGTCTTCTCGGCGGCCTTGTCGAGGAACGGCTTGGCGACCGCGATGTGGCCTTCCTTCTGCCGCAGCATGTTGACGCCGCCCATGATGAAGATCGAGGCGAGGAGTGGCCGTGCCACCCGACGGAGAATCATGAGACCTCCTAGTTCGAAGTCCGGTCGTGGGAACTCACCGTCAGGTAGCTACCCACTCCCGACCGTCTTCATCCGTGCCGAGGGCGCCGAGGACTCAGTGGGTACGACCTAGGCAGGGTGAACCCTCGCTCGGCCGCCACCTCCCGCAGCCGATCCGGGTAGTCGGTGATGATCCCGTCCACCCCGTCGTCGACGAGCTTGTGCATGGTGGCCTTGTCGTTCACCGTCCACGGCACGACCTCGATCCCCGCCGCGTGCGCCTCGGCGACCAGCTCCCTCGTCGTGAAGGGCACGTAGTCGTCGTCGCCGACGGCCCCGCCCTGCGGGTTGCCGTGCACCGGGGACAGCGCCGACGCCCCGAAGGACGACACCGCCCGCACCGGGCTCCCGCCGAAGTCGTCGATGTCGAGACCACCGAGCCAGGGCGACTTCCCGGGCTGTCCGACCTCCAGGAACTCCGGCTGGGTCAACGCCACCACGGGCAGCCACGGTGCCTTGCGCCGCACCTGCATCAGCGCGCCCCAGTCGAAGCTCTGGATCGTCACGTTCCGGGCGAAGCCGGAGCGGGCGACCTCGCGGACGACCCGGTCGACGAACCGTTCCCGCGGCGCGGTCTCGTGCGGGGCCGCCGCCTCGACCTTGGTCTCGATGTTGAACTTCACCGCGTGGGCGCCGTGTCTGCGGACGAGCCGGAACAGCTCCGCCAGCGTCGGCATCCTCGCGCCCGGCGACAACTCCTGGCGTGGGTGGTCCGGCAGCCGTTGCGACCCGCAGTCCAGCGTGCGCACCTGCGCGAACGTGAGGTCCTTGATGAAGGAGCCGACGTACGGGTACTGCGGGTCGCCCGGCCACGCGGGACGCGTGTCCCGGCACTTCGCCCCACTGATCCGACGGTCGTGTGTGATGACGTCGCGCCCGTCGCGGGTGATCTGGATGTCCAGCTCCAGAGTGGTGACGCCCAGCTCCAGCGCGCGGGAGAACGCCGCGAGCGTGCCCTCCACGGTCAGTCCGACCCCGCCCCGGTGAGCCTGAATGTCGAAGTGCGCGCGATGCGGGTGGGCTGCCGCCGGAGTGCCGAGGGTGCCCGCGAGCGCAGTCACCAGGACGGTCACCAGGGCCGCCCGGATACGTCGTCGCACCATGTGATCCACCTCCCGCAGTACCGTCGCACGGCAGGGTGACGAGCGGGAGAACCGCGCGCGAACGCGACACATGCGGCACCCACACGAAGCCCCCGAATGTGTGATCCACACTACATAGAGGTTTGGATGTAACGCAGCCGAGACTCGGCTCGATAGACCCGGTGACCCCGTGATGCTGGCGGACCCCCGACCTGGCAGCATCACGGGGTTTCCAATTGTCCGGACCAGGTCGTCACCTGTCTCGTCCTTTTTCAGGTCTGAACCACTCGGTCCAACCGCGCGAGGTCCCACACGACCGCCCTCAGGGACGGGCCGCAGGGAAGTGGTGCCAACATTGAGTCGTCGGAATACCTCACTCGGTAGGGTCGTCTCGATGTCCAGACAGGGGTTAGTGCTCGCAGGGGCCGCGCTGATGGTCGCGGTGACCGTGACGTCGTGCGTCACCGAGGTGGACGGCACCGCCGCGCCACCCACCACGCACGCGGCGGCGGGTCACACCGAGACACCGTCGCCCAGCCCGACCTCCCCGTCGGACACACCCGCGCCCACGGACGACGGCATCGCGGCACCGGGCCAGTGCGTCGACGGCAACGATCCCGCCCCCGTCGACTGCGAGGACCCGCACACCGTGGAGATCACGGCGAGCGGGTCGTTCGGCGGCGCGATGGCCGAGGAGCCGCCCGGCCGCGACGAGGTCTTCGCCGCCGTGTTCCCCTCCTGCCGGCAGGAGGCCGCCGACTACCTCGGGAGCTCCGACTTCGACCTCACCACCCTGTCCGCGTGGCTGCTGTGGGCGGGAGAGGAGGCCTGGGACCGCGGCGAGCGCTGGTACCGCTGCGGCGTCGTCGAGCTCGACAAGGCCAACAAGGCGAAGCAGCGCACCGGCTCGATCCGCAACGCGTTGCGCGGTGACGGCGTCCACGCCCACCGCCTGTGTTCGCTGACCGCGCCCTCGGAGGAGTCGCCGTCCCCGACGCCGTGCGACCGGCCGCACCGTGGCGAGGCGGTGGCGCTGGTGCCGATGGGCGAGCGCTCCGACCCCATCCCCAGCGAGCAGGACTTCCACGCCGCCGCGAAGGAGGCGTGCGACGACGCCGTCGTCGACTACCTCGGCGCGCCACGCGACGACGTGGCGGCCGCCTGGCGCTGGCCCGACGAGGGCGCCTGGAAGCAGGGGTTCACCAACCTCACGTGCTACCTGCAGACCGACAAGCCGGTCACGGCCTCGCTGCGGGGCGTCAAGAGCAGCCCGCTCCCGCGGTGATCGGAGCGACCGCGGAAAGATCGGAACTAGTTCTTTGCAGCGCGCGCTCCGCGGTCTAGCGTGCCCGCATGTCGAACGACACGCGCCACGACGACGTGGCGAACGATGTCCCGCAGGGTTGGCGGGAACGCCTGCGCCAGATCGGGCCGGGCATCATGGCTGCGGCGACCGGCGTCGGTGCGGGCGACCTGGTCGCCACGATGGTCGCGGGATCGCGCTACGGGTACACGCTGCTGTGGGCAGTGCTCCTGGGGACGATCTTCAAACTCGCGCTCGGTGAGGCCGTCGGCCGCTGGCACCTCGCCTCCGGGCAGACCCTGCTGTCGGGCTGGCGGACGCTCGGCCGGTGGGTGCTCGTCTACTTCGGCGCCTACGCGCTCGTCTGGGGTTTCGTCTACGGCGCCACCGCGATGTCGGCCTCCGGGCTGCCGCTGAACGCGCTCATGCCGGGCCTGTCGGTGCGGTACTGGGCGATGATCTGCGGAGTCGTCGGTTTCGCGCTCGTGTGGTTCGGGCGCTACGCCGTCATCGAGAAGATCATGACGGTGCTCGTCGGCGTCATGTTCGTGACGGTCGTGGGCACCGCGGTGCTCGTGGCGCCGAACCTCCTCGACGCGGGCAAGGGACTCGTGCCCTCGCTGCCCGACGGGTCGCTGGTGTACGTCCTCGGCCTGGTCGGCGGGGTCGGCGGCACCATCACCATGGCGGCGTACGGCTACTGGACCATCGCCAAGGGCTGGCACACGCCGCGCTGGATGCCCATGATGCGGCTCGACAACGCCGTCGGCTACGTCACCACCGGCGTGTTCGTGATCGCCATGCTCGTCGTCGGCTCGGAACTGCTGTTCAACCAGGAGATCGTGTCCGGCGACGCGGGCCTGCTCTACCTGGGCGACGCGCTCGCACAGGACTACGGGCAGTGGGCGCGCATCCCGTTCCTCATCGGCTTCTTCGCCGTGTCGTTCACGTCCCTGATCGGCGTGTGGAACGGCGTGAGCCTGCTGTTCGCCGACTGGTGGCGCACGTGGCGGCTGCCCCGGCACGTGAAGGGAGAAGCGCAGGCCGACCTCGACGACTACGAGCGCAAGGCCGGCGAACACAGCCCCGTGTTCCGCGGCTACCTCGTGTGGTTGACGTTCCCGCCGATGGCACTGCTCTTCCTCGACCGGCCGTTCCAGCTGACCGTGGCCTACGGTGCGCTGGGCGCGCTGTTCATGCCGTTCCTCGCGGGCACGCTGCTGGTGCTGCTGAACTCCCGCCGCGTGGTGCCGCAGGGCCGGTCTCGCTGGGTGTCGAACACGCTGCTCACGCTGTGCCTCGCCCTGTTCGCCTACCTGGCGGTCGACGAGCTCGTCGGCCTGTTCGAGTGAGCGTCGTGGGCACGTCCACGTGACGGAGCCGCAGACGCCGGAAGGCCGCCTTCGCACAGAGCGAACGGCGGCCTTCCGGGCAGGTTCGGCGCGACCTCGGCCGAGTCAGCCGAGTCAGCCGAGACGCTGCTTCATCGACTCCAGCTCGTCGAGCAGTGCCGACGGGATCTTGTCCCGGCCGATCTTGTCGAACCACTCCTCGATGAGCGGGATCTCCTGACGCCACTCGTCGGGGTTCACGTCGAGAGCGGCCTGGATGTCGGCCAGCGGCTCGTCGAGACCGTCGAGGTCGAGGTCCTCGGCGCGCGGCACGAAGCCCACCGGCGTCTCCTGCGCGGACGCCTTGCCCTCGATCCGCTCGATGATCCACTTCAGGACCCGCGAGTTCTCGGAGAAGCCCGGCCACAGGAAACGGCGGTCGTCGCCCCGGCGGAACCAGTTGACGTAGAAGATCTGCGGCAGCTGCGCGTTGTCGGCGTGCTTGCCGATCTCCAGCCAGTGCTGGAAGTAGTCACCGACGTGGTAGCCGAGGAACGGCAGCATCGCCATCGGGTCGCGGCGCACCTCGCCGACCTTGCCCGCCGCGGCGGCCGTCTTCTCCGACGACATCGTGGCGCCCATGAACACACCGTGCTGCCAGTCGCGAGCCTCGTTCACCAGCGGCACCGTCGTCGCGCGGCGACCACCGAACAGGATCGCCGAGATCGGCACGCCCTTCGGGTCGTCCCACTCCGGCGCGAGGATCGGGCACTGCGACATCGGGGTGCAGTAGCGCGAGTTCGGGTGCGCGGCGGGCTCGCCGGCCTCGCCGTCGGCGGGCGTCCAGTCCTTGCCCTTCCACGAGGTCAGGTGCTCGGGCTTGCTCGACATGCCCTCCCACCACACGTCGCCGTCGTCGGTCAGGGCCACGTTGGTGAACACCGTGTTGCCCTTCTCGATGGTCTTCATGGCGTTCGGGTTGGTGTGGTTGTCGGTGCCCGGCGCGACGCCGAAGAACCCGAACTCGGGGTTGATGGCGTAGAGCCTGCCGTCCTCCCCGAATCGCATCCACGCGATGTCGTCGCCGAGCGTCTCGGCCCGCCAGCCCGGGATGGTCGGTTGCAGCATCGCCAGGTTGGTCTTGCCGCAGGCACTGGGGAACGCCGCCGCGACGTAGTACGCCTTGTTCTCCGGGGAGATCAGCTTGAGGATCAGCATGTGCTCGGCCAGCCAGCCCTCGTCACGCGCCATCACCGAGGCGATGCGCAGCGAGTAGCACTTCTTGCCGAGCAGCGAGTTGCCGCCGTAGCCGGAACCGTAGCTCCAGATCGTGCGGGTCTCGGGGAAGTGGCTGATGTACTTGGTGTCGTTGCAGGGCCAGGGCACGTCCTTCTCGCCCGGCTCCAACGGCTTGCCGACGGAGTGCAGCGCGGGCACGAACTCGCGCTCGGTGCCGTCGGGCGCGATGAACTTGTCCAGCGCGGCCTTGCCCATCCGGGTCATGACACGCATGGACGCCACGACGTAGGCGAAGTCGGTGATCTCGATGCCCAGCTTGGGATCGTCGGCCCCCAGCGGCCCCATGCAGAAGGGGATGACGTACATCGTGCGACCACGCATGCAGCCCCGGTAGAGCTCGGTCATGGTCGCCTTCATCTCGTCCGGCGCCATCCAGTTGTTGGTGGGCCCGGCGTCGTCCTCGCGCTCGGAGCAGATGAACGTCCGCTCCTCGACGCGGGCGACGTCGCTCGGGTCGGAGGCCGCCCAGTACGAGTTCGGTTTGGCCCTCAGGGGCACGAACGTCCCGGCCTCGACGAGCTCCGCGTTGATGCGCTCGGCCTCTTCGTCGGAGCCGTCCACCCACACGACGCGGTCGGGCGTGGTGAGCTCGGCGACCTCCCGCACCCAGGAGAGCACGCCGCTGTGCGTCGTTGGTGCCTTTTCAAGACCGGGGATGGCTACTGCAGTCATCTCAACTCCTGTCTTCGACGACAAAAGCCCACAACACAGACGCAGGGCACACGCGTCCGGATGCGGGCTCCGTTGCCGGCGACCGAATGGCTCAAAGCGCACCGTCGAGCGGTGTGCTGGCGTTTGGGATGCCCCGAGAGTAGCGCTCCGACACCGGTGAACAGGACCTTCGGAGAGTCGCCTCTCTCACAGGAACGATAAGGGAATCGATTCAGTTTTCGCTGAATCGCGCAAGTGTGAAAGAGCTTCCGCGCGCGCCCCGACGGCCGTACGAAAAAGGCTCGGTGCCGTTCGCACCGAGCCTTCCGTCCATATCGTATTTGTCGCTTTCCTGCCGGATCGGCCTCAGTTCTGACTGATCCACTGCCCGGTGACCGAGTCGATGCGGGCCACGCCCTCCAGGGGCTCCGGCCGCCCCCACGCGCTGTCCGGTTCGGTCGTCGCCACCGGGCCGGTGCTGTCGACCTCGATCCACTCACCGTCGCCCGAGTGCTCGTACGTGACCGCGTTGCCCTGCTCGTCGATCTCCACCGCGACGTCGGCGTCCCCGTCGCCGTCCATGTCGGTGAACGCGATGGTCGTGCCGTCGTCCGTGGTGACGACCGCGGTGTCGTTCACGCCGTCCTGGTCGGTGTCCACGGTGGCCGGCCCGACTTCGACGTCCCCCTCGCCGAACTCGGCGGTGATGTTGCCGCCCGTGCTCGCCTGCGTGTCGGCGGACTCCCCCGCGGTGCCCCCCGGAGACTCCTCGCCGACCCAGTCGCCGCTCGTCTCGTCGTACTCGGCGAACGCCGTCGTCCGCCCCTGCGCGTCCACCGCCAGGTACGCGTCGGCCTCGCCGTCACCGTCCTCGTCGACGAACGCCTGCAGCGAACCGTCCGCGTGTTCGATGACCGCGGTGTCGGCGACCCCGTCCTCGTCGATGTCGTAGTTGATGGGCGCCGAGTAGTCCTCGCCGTCGACGGTGATCAACAGGTCGTCGGCCGGTCCCTCGGTGCCGCCACTCTCCTCAGCCCACACTGGTGTTGCTCCCCCTCCGTCAGGGCACGGCTTCCTGTGCTTCGTCTGTCGTTACGACTCACCGTAGGCAGTTTCGGTTCCCGAACCAAGAGCCACAGTGGGCTCGCGCCGGGGTGGTCCGACCACTCAGCCCTGGCGAGGCCGGTCGCGCAACGCCCTGATCCGCCCCAGGAACGCGTCGGCCTGCCGAGTGCCCTCCTCGACCTCCTTGACCCTGCGTTTGACCTGGCTGAGCTTGCGGGCCCGCTCCTTCTCGTCGAGCTTGATCGTGGTGTCGAGCTCCTTCAGCTCCGCCTCGATCGCCTCGATACGCCGGCTCAGCGCGTCGTCCAACGCGAGCGCGAGCTGCTGCTCGGCCTCGATGAGCTGTTCGGCGACGAGCTGGTCGAGCGTCGAACGGGCTTCCGCGATCGACTCGATCAGCCACTGCTTGGCGTGCTGCTTGTCCGCCGCGTGCCGGCGCGTCCGCGCCATCCACCACCCGGCTCCCAGCCCGATCACGATCGTGGCCGGAAGCACGACCGGCGTGAACAGGGCGGCGCTCACGAACGGCGCCGCGACGAGCTTGGCCGCACCCGCCCCTCCGGACACGCCCATGAAGACGAGCAGCTTGTCCTCGGCTGTCGGGGGCCGCTTCTCCGGGGGCCGCAACACGACCGCCGGTCCACCCGCCCCGCGGGCCAGCTGACCGCGGATGACGGCCAGCTCCTCGGCCGAGAACAGGTCGGCCAGCACGGCGTCGGTCACCTGGGTCACGCGCTGTGCCAGCAACCCGGACATCCGCTGCGACACCGACTGCAGGGCGGCGTCGACCTGGGGAGCGAGCGAAGCCAGCTCCTCCCGGTTGGCCGCCTCGATGCGCTGGCGGAAATGCGTCTGCGCGTCGCGCATCCGCCTGCTGACCTCGTGGCCGAGCTCCACCCGCGCGCGCTGCACCTCGCCGCGCATCCGCAGCTGCCAGCCCTTCGTGGAGGACCGCCGGTCGGCCACCAGCTGGTCGCGGCGCTCCCGCAGCGCCCGCGCCTCCGACTCCCCGGAGGTCAGCGCACGCTCCTGCGCCGCCAACCGCGCACCCTGCTCGCCCAGCGCACTCGCCAACGCCCGCAACGTGTTCGCCTCACCGAGCATGGCCGCGCGTCCGACCAGCAGTTCCTGCAACGCGCCCTGCAACTCGGCCACGCCGGACTTCTGCCGCAGCATGGCCGCGGCCTGCTCGTTCGGTGCCTTGGCGGCGAGCTCGAACATGCGCGCCGACACGGGATGGATGGGCGCGTCGGCGAACCTCGGGGCGTGCTCGGCGAGCAGCTCGCGGTCGGCGTCGAGGATCTGGCGCCACCCCCGGAACTGGTCGGTCTTCGACAGCGCGAACACCACCGTCTCGACCCGGTCGGCCATCGTCGCGAGGAAGCGCAGTTCGGGGGCGGTGAACGGCGCCGACGCGTCGACCACGAACAGCAGCGCGGTCGCTCCCGCCGCCGCTTCCATGGCCAACTCGCCGTGCGCGGAGTCGAGGCCGCCGACACCGGGCGTGTCCACGACGCTGATGCGCTCCAGCAGCGGGACCGGCCCGCTCACCTCCACGTAGCGGGGCGGCAACTGCCCCTCGGGCAGGTCGTGGCGCGCGGAGACCCACCGTTCGAGCTCGTCGAGCTCGAACCCGACCGGCGCCAGCTGGCCCGGGTAGCACGCCTGGGCCCGCCACTCGTCGGCGTGCTCGAACACCAGGTAGGTCGACGTGGCGACCTCGGCGTCCACCGGCGACAGCCCCGGCTTCGCCAGCAGGGCGTTGACCAGGGAGCTCTTGCCTCGATTGGTCTCGCCGACCACCACGACCGACGGCTTCGCGGTCCGCGCACCACGCTGGTCCTCGACCGACTTCGCCGCCTGCGGGTCGAGGTCACGCAAGAGCGCCAGCAGCGACTCACGTGCTTTCTTCACCTGCGCGGGCAGGCTGGGCTTACCGAGGGAAGGTGCCGTGCTCACGAGGCGGAACCCTATCGCGGTGTCACCCGATCCAGTGGCTCACTCGGCGGTCGGCGCACACCGGTCACCGGGCCGTCGCCGACGCGTCGACGACGGTTCGGCCGCGCGTCACCGACGGGTGTAGACCGTCACGATCGGCGCCCGCAGCAGCCGGTCGTGGTCCACGAATCCCACCAGCTCGGTCTCGGCGACGGTGCCTTCGAGAGAGACGTCGTCGGTCGGCACCGCTCCCCCCGCCTCGTGCAGCGACGGGTCGAAACGCTGGCCGTCGGGCCGCATCGCGTGCACCCCGATACCGGCGAGCCCCTGCTCGATACGCTCCGCGACCCCACCGCTGCGGGCCCGGTCCATCGCGTACAAGCACAGCTGGATCAGCGCGTGACGATCAGCGAGTGCCCGCTCGTGATCGATCGGTGCGGCTACTCCCACGGGTTCCACGCCCGGTTCCGACGCACGCGGCCGCGGTGCGGTTCCCCCGTCGTCGACAGTCACGCCATCGGAGCAACTCGGTCCGAGCCGCCCGGTGGGGGTGTCCTCGTCGAGCGCACTCGTGATCTCGCGGGCGCCACCGCCCTCGGCCGTCGTCGTGCTCACCGGTTGTCTCCCGACGCCCTCAGTTGCTGCCAGATGAGGAAGTATGCCCGGTGGACGACGTGGGCCACACGGCTCTGCGCCGGAGTCGCGCCGAACGAGGCGAACGACCGCCACCAGCCCGCGCGTTCCAGCGCGTACGTCGCGAGCTCCGCCTGGGACCCGCCGGACTTGCCGAGCTGCGCCGCGACGTCGGCGTTGCTGCCCACGCGCAGCACCTCCTCCGTCAGGTCCTCCGGCATCTCCACCGCGCCCGACGCCACGAGGGTCAACGCCTCCAGCACCCGCAGCTGGTGTGCCTCCGGCTTCGCGAGCAGGACCTCGATCGCGTCGTGCACGCGCTGCCGCTCGGCGGCGTTGCCCGACGCGTGGGCCAGGGCCGTGACCGACGCCAGCGCCGCCGCGGCCTTGATGCCGTCGGCCCGCGCGGCGAACACCGTGTTCAACCGCGCGCGCACGGCCGCGAGCCCGGAGGCGTCGAGCAGCAGCCGGCGCAACGCGCCCGCCGTGATGTCGGGCTGCTCGCGCACCGCCTCGACCGCGCACCGGATGCCGAAGAGGTCGAGCTTCTCCAGCAGCCGCGCCCGCACACCGGCGGGGACGTCGCACTCCCAGCTCGTGAACATGTCGGCCGACAGCAGCATGACCTCGAGCGAGTCGTCGTCGAGCTCGGCGACCTGCCGCAGGGCGTCGGCGTCGGACGACGTGAACTGCCCCGACTCCGCCGACTCGGCGATGAGCCCGATCACCGGCAGCACGTCCGCCACCCTGGGCTTGAGCAGGTCGGCCTGCTTGCGCGCCAACAGCGTCGCGGCGCGCCAGGTGTCCCCGTCGGCGCCCTCCACCGTCTCCGCGACGATCGTGTCGGCCTTGTTCAGCACCGCGATCGCGTTGACCGGGCCCGCCTCGCGGCTCGCGGTGGCGGCGGTGAACGCCGCGAGCGCCTGCTCGTCGTCGGCCCGCAAGCCCTGCGTCATCACGTAGAGCACGGCCTCCGCGCCCGCCACGGCGTTGCGCGACGTCTCGTCGAGCTCGTCACTGTCCGCGTCGCCGTCCGACCAGTCCTCCCCGTCGGCGTCCTCGGCGCCCTCCGTGCGCGCCGCGCTCAGGAGGTGTTCGGTCCGAGCGACCGACGCGGCGTCGAGCGACCCGAGCCCCGGGGTGTCGATCACGGTCATGTGCTGCAACGCCGCGTTGGTCAGGTAGGCCTCGATGTGCGAGACCGTGTCGATGTCGACGCCCAACTCCGCCGGGATGGAACCGTCGGGCGCGAACGGCAGCACCTGCTTGCGGCCGTCCTTGAACACCACCTCGATCCGGTCGACCGTGCCGTACTGGAAGCGGGTGACCAGGCGCGTGCACTCGCCGATGTCGGTGGGCGCGACACGTCTGCCGATCAACGCGTTCACCAGCGTGGACTTGCCCGACTTGATCCGCCCGGCCACCGCCACCTGCAGCGGCGCCCCGAGCCGTCGCAACACCTGGGCGAACCCGGCCGCGGTGCGCGGCGACACCTGCGGCTGCAGCCGCCGGCACAGGTTCGCCACCGACGCCGACAGCGGCCCCACCGGCCCCGCGAGCCTGCCGCCCTGCTCTGTCGTGCTCACTGTTGCCCCCTGCGTCACGGGAGGCATCCTCCCACGCGGGGCGAGGGTCAACGGTACGGCGCGGGGTCCGTGGTGAGTGGATCACGGCCCGCCTGGAACACCTCGGCGTAGTAGCGGCCGAAGTCCGGCCTGCTGCCGTCGACGTCGGTCAGGTCGTAGGTGCGGGCGAGCGTCCACGACGCCACGGTCCGCCCGGCGAACCGCGACACGTCGGGGTCCGCGGCCAACGCCGCGACCCCGCGCGCCAGGTAGTACGGGGTCTCCGACACGGCGAACTCAGGCCGCTCGTCGGTGACCGCCTCCCGCCAGGTCTCCTCGGTGACGCCGAAGAGGTCGAGCATCGCCTCCGAGCGCAGGAACCCGGGCGTCACCGCGAGCGCCGTGCCACCGTGCTCGACGAGTGTGGGCGCCATGGCCCGCGCGATGGCCCGCACCCCGCACTTGACGAGGTAGTACGGCAGCGCCGCGCCGTGCACGGTGTCGTCGTCACCGTCGGTGACCTCCACCAGCAGCCCTCCCGGACGCCGCACGAGCAGCGGGAGCAGCCGGTGCAACGCGATCAGGTGGGTGTCGAGCCCGTTGCGCACGAGCGTCAGGGCGTCGTCGAGGTCCGACTCCCAGTACGGCGAGGCGTGGTCGGCGTAGCGATCACCGCCCCACACGTCGTCGACGAGGATGTCGAGCCCACCCTCCGCGGCGACCCGCTCGGCGAGGACGTCCACGTCGGCGACGGACGTGAAGTCGCAGCGCACCGGGAGGCCCCGACCGCCCGCCGCCTCGACGAGCTCCGCCGTCTCCTCGATCGTCTCCGGCCTGCCCAGCACGGAGGCGTTGCCCCGCGTACTACGCCCCGTGACGAACACCGTGGCGCCCGCGCGCCCGAGTTCGACCGCGATCGCACGCCCGCATCCGCGGGTCGCGCCCGTGACCACCGCGATCCGTCCGTCCAGCGCGCGCCCTTCGCGTGCCGTGGTCAAGTCCCCCACCAGCCCTTCGTGATCAGGTCGATGTCCTCCCGCAGGCGCGTGCCGAGCTCACCGCGTGGGCGGACGGACCAGTCGATCGCCGCACCGTTCGCGACGGCCAGCAGCACGCGCACCGCCTGCCGCGGTGGCGGCCCCGCCCAGGCGTTGCCCTCCCGCGCGGTCAGCAGCTCGCACAGGACGTCCTCCACGGCGGCGTAGTGACGGCCGAGCCGGTCGCGCAACGTCGCGTCGACCAGGTCCACCCCCAGCTGGGCCAGGTGGTTGGCCGCGGTCTCGGCATTTCCCAGGCCCGCGTACAGCGCCACCAGGGCCTCCCGCACGGCCTCCCGCGGGGTCGGCGCCGCCTCGGCGGCCTCGCGCAGCACCGTGGCCGTCCGCGCGGTGGCGGCCTCGCTCAACGCCACGAGCAGGCCGTGCTTCGACCGGAAGCGCCCGGCCACACTGCCGACCGAGACCCCGGCCTCCGCCGCCACACCCGCGAGCGTGAAGTGCGGTCCCTCCCTGGCGATGACCACGGCGGCGGCGTCGAGCAGCCGCTGCCGGTCCACGGTCCTGGGTCGTGCCATGCGGTTATTGAACCAGCATTCAAAAACGGGGACAAGCCCCGCTCGCGTGCGGGAGGTGCGGACACGCGTGCGGGAAGCGCGGACACGCGTCCCTGAGCCGCGGACACGGGATCAGGGTCGGAGTCAGGGGGATACCCGACGCGGCATTGGTGCCGATCTGGGCATGATGGCGGCTGACACGGGTGCGACCAGGGAGAACTGATGATCGAGGCACAGGGCCTCACGAAGCGATACGGCAAAACACTCGCCGTCGACAACCTCTCGTTCAACGTTTCGCCGGGCAAGGTCACCGGCTTCCTCGGGCCGAACGGCGCGGGCAAGTCCACGACCATGCGCATGATCCTCGGACTCGACAACCCCACGTCGGGGCAGGTGCGCATCGGGGGCAAGCTCTACCGGGAACTGCGCGATCCACTGCGGACCGTCGGTGCCCTGCTGGACGCCAAATGGGTCCATCCCAACCGGTCGGCGCGCGCACACCTCACCTGGATGGCGAGGTCGAACCGCATCCCCGTCCGCCGCGTCGACGAGGTGCTGGAGGCCGTCGGCCTCAGCTCGGTCGCCGACCGCCGCGCCGGGGGCTTCTCGCTCGGCATGTCGCAGCGCCTCGGCATCGCCGCCGCGCTGCTGGGCGACCCCGAGGTGCTGCTGTTCGACGAGCCGGTGAACGGTCTGGACCCGGAGGGCATCCTCTGGATCCGCCAGTTCATGCAACGCCTCGCCGGTGAGGGCCGCACCGTCTTCGTCTCCAGCCACCTGCTGTCGGAGATGGCACTGACCGCCTCCGAACTCGTCGTCGTGGGCCGGGGCAGGCTCATCGCGCAGAGCAGCACGGAGGAGTTCGTCGCGCGCGCCTCCGGGACGAGCGTGAAGGTGCGCAGCCCGCAGCTGGACGTGCTCGGCAAGGTCCTGCGCGAGCAGGGCGCCGAGGTGACCGACACCGACGACGGGTTGCTGGTGTCCGGTCTGGACAGCGACCGCATCGGCGAGCTCGCGTACGAGAACAACGCCGTGCTGCACGAGCTGAGTCCTCAGCAGGGTTCGCTCGAAGAGGCCTTCATGCACATCACGGGCGACGCCGTCGAGTACCACGCCGACGCCACGGCCACCGAATCCGCCCCCACCGCCGCCTGACCGACCCACTGACGAGGCAAGGACGATGACACTGCTCGCGGTCGAACGCATCAAGTTGCTCACCACCCGGTCACCGTGGTGGTGTGCGGTGGCCAGCATCGTGCTGGCCGGTTCCTTCACGGCTCTCGTGGTCGGCAACGCCACCCCGGAGTTCCCGGCGAGCGTCGCCACCACGCAGTACGGCTACCAGATGGGGCTCGCCGTCATCATGGTGCTCGGCGCGCTGTCGGTGACGACCGAGTACCGGTTCAACACCATCCGGACCACGTTCCAGGCGGTGCCCAACCGCACCGCGGTGCTGGCGGCCAAGGCCACCGTCGTGGCACTGCTCGCGCTGATCATCGGCGAGCTCACGGCGTTCTCGTCGTGGGGCCTGTCGCTGCTGCTCGCACCGGACTACGACCTGGCGCTCAACAGCACCGCCGACATCGTGAACGTCGCCGGCGTGGGCGTGGTGTACGCGATCGCGGCGGTGATCGCGGTGGCCGTGGGACTGCTCGTGCGGCACAGCGCGGGCGCCATCTCGCTGCTGATGATCTACACCCTGGCCGTCGAGGGCCTGGTGCAGCTCATCCCGAAGGTCGGGGCCGACATCTACGAGTGGCTGCCGTTCAACGTGGCGCACAAGTTCCTGACCGGCAACGGCGAGTCGAACGGCGGGCTGGAGTTCGCGGGGCCGCCCCTGTCGACGTCGCCGCTCAGCCCGGGCTGGGCACTGGCATACTTCGCGGGCTTCGCGCTCGTGCTGCTGATCGTGGCGATCGTGACCACGAACAAGCGCGACGCCTGACGGGATCGAACGGGGTCGTGGGCGCGCTCGGCGTCCGCGGCCCCGTTTTTCGCGCCCGACCGGGTTAATTGCCGGTAAAATGGTTGTGAGTGCGCCCACTCAACCGGTTTCGGCACGTGCCGAGGCGCCATAGTGGGTACCTCGGCGTCAGGAACAGCCCGGAGGTGCCCCTTGACGGCGATACGAATTCCCCTCCAAGTCCAGCCGATGGCGGAACTCGAATGGGCACAGGCCCTTGAACAGGTATTTCAACCGCCGACGGCGGCCTCTCCCGCGGAATCCCGCCACGCGTGGATTCACCGCGCCGAGGAGTCGGACGTCCTGAGGCTCTACCGGAAGATTCGCTCGTCGCGGCCTGTTCCGGCACCGTGGTGGTTGCGTGCCGTCGCGTCGGGGCGACTCGCCTCCCGAGCCGACGGTTTCCGCATCGAAGATCGCATTCACGCGTTCCTGTCGGAACGCAGTGGTTGGGAATTCGTCCCGTGGGCGTCGGACGGGGAATCGGGTTACTGGGAATTCCTGCCTTCCGAGATCGCCGTTTCGGGTCACGGTTTTCCGACCACCGTTTCGGCCACCGACCGGCACGACGGCTGGATCGACGTCCTGCCCGCTCACGTCGGCCTGCCGCCACAACCGGTGGCGGTGGCGGGGCCCGCCGGGTTGGCGGCGTTGGTGGTGGAGTTCGAGGCGCTTCGCTGAGATCCGGATCGCACGGCTATCGTGCGGCTCGTGGGAAGCGAGCACCAGCCGAGACTGCGCAGCGTCGTCAGTTACGTCAAGCGCGGCGGGCGGATGACGGCGGGCCAGCAACGAGCCTGGGAGCGGCTGTGGCCGTCGTGGGGCCGGGCGGTGTCGGACCTGCCGGAGGGGCCGATCGACTTCGCCGAGTGGTTCGGCAGGCAGGCCCCGGTCGTGCTGGAGATCGGTTCCGGCATGGGCGAGGCGACCTCGCAGCTGGCCGCGGCCGCGCCCGAGGTCAACTACGTCGCCGTGGAGGTCTACGAGGCCGGGCTCGGCCAGCTGATGTTGCGCGCCGAGCAGCTGGGCGTCGAGAACCTGCGACTGCTCCACGGCGACGCCGTCGTGCTGCTCACCCACCACGTGGCGCCGGAGTCGCTGTCGGCGGTGCGGATCTTCTACCCCGACCCCTGGCCGAAGAAGCGCCACCACAAGCGCAGGCTCGTCGAGCCCTCGTTCGTGTCGCTGGTGGCGTCGCGGATGGAACCGGGGGCCACCCTGCACCTGGCCACCGACTGGGAGGACTACGCCGAGCAGATGCTCGACGTGTGTTCGGCCGAGCCCACCCTGCGCAACCGCTACGACGGCTGGGCACCGAGGCCGGACTTCCGCCCGGTGACGAAGTTCGAGCACCGGGCCCGCGGCGAGGGCCGCGAGAGTCGCGACCTGATCTTCGAGAAGCTGCCGTAGCGCGCGGTGGGGCCGCCCGGTTCCACAGGCGACCCCACCGTGCTCGCGAACCCGACGTCAGTCGTCGGAGAGTGGTTCGGCACTCACCCGTCTCAACGCGGGCACGCACACGGACGCGGCGATCAGCGCGGTACCGGCGCCCAGCACCACGGGTGCCAGCGCCCACGGTGTCACCACCGGCATCGACGCCGTGAACAACCACGCGAGCCCTCCGCCGACCACGACCCCGGTCGCGCCCGCACCGACGGTCGCCACGAGCGCCGGTGCGGCGGCCTCCGCCCGG